>CAYMYI010000060.1:0-24831 GCA_964394585.1 uncultured Roseobacteraceae bacterium | reverse complement strand
AAATTCTTTACTACTTCTAAGAAGCCCATGAATGCCATATCGCGGTAGTGTACTTGCAAGTCGAGCCCAGCTACTTGCATCATTTCCCCTCCTAGCCCTCTGAACTCTGCTTTTTTGTCTAGCTCGGAGAGGGCTTCCATCAATTTGGCGGCGTGTAAGTCGCCCGATTTTTCACCAGCAATTAGGTAATACTTCATAGTAAGCGTGCAAACGTTTAGGGGTGTAGCAGTCCTCTAATTTAACAAAGCAAGAGTAGGTACTAAGCAAGATGCTAAAAACTTCAGAAAAAAATATCTTGTGCCAACCGGTAGGTATTGGCATGTGCTTCGATAATATGTCGAATTTCAGGGGAATACCCTCCTCCCATGTTCACCACAACGGGGATGCTATGGCGTTTGCAAGTTTCCAACACAATGCGATCGCGTGTTTTACATCCTTGCAAAGTGAGCCCTAACTTACCGAGCTTGTCGGTAGCGAGTACATCTACGCCGGATTGAAAGAAAATAAAATCCGGTTCCACGTGATCTATCAAACGAGGCAAATGAAACTTTAATAAATTCAGGTAGTAGGTATCAGTAGCCCCATTGGGCAAGCCTATATCCAAATCGGATTTTTCCTTTTTAAGAGGGTAGTTGTTTTGCCCATGCATACTGAAGGTAAATACCGCTGGGTCATGCTGAAAAATTTCAGCGGTACCATTACCCTGGTGTACATCTAAATCGACTACTAAAATTTGGGATGCCTTACCATTCGCAAGTAAATAACGAGCAGCCATTGCAATATCATTCAACAAACAAAAACCTTCGCCTCGGTTGGTGTAGGCATGGTGCGTTCCTCCGGCAATATTCATGGCAATGCCATACTGCAAGGCAAATTCAGCGCATTCAATAGTGCCTTGATTGATAATCCGCTCTCGTTCAACCAAAGCTTTTGAAAGCGGGAAACCGGTTTTACGTTCCTCTTGGCGTGTAAGTGCAAGGTTCTGAAGGCGGTACCAATACGATGCTTCGTGAGTTGCTAAAATCCAATCTTCTTTCACAGGCTTTGGTGCAAAAAAACTCTCCGAGGTAACGGTGCCTTCATATAAAAGCTGCTCGGGTAATAGTTCGTACTTTTCCATAGGAAACCGATGCCCTCTTGGTAAAGGGTGGGCATACGCTTGCGTATAGGCAATTTTCAACATATGTAAGGAAGAAATTACTTTTGCTTGGCAATTATCCTCTCTGTTTTTTTGAAAGGTATATCTATCGTAAAACAATTGAGCATTCCCTCAGTTTAACAATTTTTCAATAAAATTGCGTCTCACGCAAAAAAACAGGCGACTACCCTACTGCCATTTTTTAATCGGAACTAAAAAACATTCACCATGAAAGGACGACCCGTAAGAGCAGCCGTTATCGACTTAAATAATAATGTACCTAACGAAGGGATGCGCTGTATCCGCGAAATGCTCGACGATAAGTATAGCTATTTCCCCGTAATTGGCTCTACCGATTACCAAGTATTCGACGCCCGCCACAAAGGCGAAATCCCCGACAGCCATTTTGACATCTATATTTCAAGTGGTGGGCCTGGCAGCCCTTTCGAAGATGAAGGCAAACCGTGGGAAACGGCTTATTTTCAGTTAATCGATAAAATTTGGAACCATAACCAAAATCCGAATAACACTCCTAAGTTTTTTTTCTTCATTTGCCACTCGTTTCAGATGATGTGCCGCTTTTTCGATTTTGTGGAAATTAGCAAGCGACACTCCACTTCATTCGGGATTACTCATGTAGATAAAACCGAGATTGGGAAACAAGATTTTTTGTTCGATGGGCTTCCTAATTCGTTTTATGTGGCAGACTTCCGCGATTTTCAGGCGCTACACCCAAACGAAAAGAAATTTAAAGAATTGGGGGCTTCTATCCTTACGATTGAAAAAGACCGCCCGCACCTATCTTTCGAACGTGCCGTTACTGCCATTCGCCTATCCGACACGATGGTGGGTACACAGTTTCACCCCGAAGCCGATGCCTACGGTATGAACATCCACTTCCATAAACCCGAAAAAAAGAAATTAGTGTTAGAACACCATGGGGAAGATAAATACCATGAGCTTATAAGGGGACTTTCCGATAAAAATAAAATTGACCTAACACACCGCAAGGTGCTCCCTAACTTTTTGCGCCATGCTGTAAACACACTTCGGGAGTACGAACCAGTGATTTCAACCTCATAAAACACTGCATTTCAGGACATATTAGCTTTCTTTCAGGAGTCCATCGTAAATCTGGTAGTTTTCTTCGTTATGGCATACCAAGATTACCTTTTCGATGCCGGGATTTCGGACTAACCCAGTATAAATCGCATCGATGGCAATTTCTGCCGCTTTTTCTTTAGGAAACCCATAGATTCCCGTGCTGATGTTAGGAAATGCCACTGTTTTAAGCTGATGCTCCTCTGCTATGCGCATACTGTTTAAGTATGCGTTTGCCAAAATATCTCCCTCATTGTGATTCCCATCTTGCCAAACGGGCCCCACCGTATGAATGACATATTTTGCTTTCAACTTGCCAGCAGTAGTGAGCACAGCATCGCCGGGGGTTACCTCTCCTAGCTTAATACGCAATCGCTTACAGGCTTCGGCTATCTCTGCTCCGCCCTTTTCATGAATTGCCCCATTTACCCCTGCAGTCCCTCCACTCAATAATGCCGTATTAGTCGCATTCACAATCGCATCAACTGCCAACTCAGTAATATCGGCTTTAATTAGTTCTACTTCGCCCATGGATTTCGTGTATTTTAGTTACTACTCTTTAACTAAAGATTATACCTGAAATGTTGTTATTTTTCACCGATTATTTTAGAAGATTTTTTAAAAATTAATAATATGTTAAGAAGACCAAGAAGAAACCGAAAGAATCATGCAATTCGCGAGATGATCGCAGAAACCACATTAGGAGTACACCACCTCATTTTCCCTCTTTTCTTAATTGAAGGTGAAAAGAAAAAGGAAGAGGTAAGTTCTATGCCGGGTATTTACCGATACTCAGCCGATTTACTTGCTAAAGAAATAGAAGAATGTTTGCGGTTAGGTTTGCGCACGTTCGCTCTATTTCCTAGCCTAGAAGAACGCTACAAGGATAAATTAGCCACAGAAAGTTATAACACAGAAGGCTTGTACCTCAAAACATTGCTAATGCTCAGCCAACATTTCCCAGAAGCTGCATTCATGACTGACGTTGCCATGGATCCTTACAGTTCTGATGGGCACGATGGCATTTTGCAAGATGGCAAAATTCTCAACGACGAAACGCTCGAAGTATTAGGCAAAATGGCATTAGCACAAGCGCAAGCAGGAGCCTCGATTCTAGGGCCTTCTGATATGATGGATGGCAGAGTAAGATACCTCCGCAAAACTCTCGACGAAAACGGCTTCACCGACGTTTCCATTATGTCGTACACAGCGAAATATGCAAGTGCATTTTACGGGCCTTTTCGCGATGCGCTCGACTCGGCACCGCGTTCCGGCGATAAGAAGACGTATCAAATGAACCCTGCCAATGTGCGCGAAGCACTCCTCGAAGCAGAACTAGATATGCAAGAAGGGGCTGATTTTCTGATGGTAAAGCCGGCAATGGCATACCTCGATGTCATCAGAGCATTGTACCAGGCGAGCCCTCTACCGATTGCCGCTTACAACGTTAGCGGTGAATATGCCATGGTAAAAGCTGCAGCAGCACAAGGGTGGCTCGACGGTACAGCCATCATGGAAGAATCGCTCCTTGCCATGCGCCGTGCCGGCGCATCGGTAATTCTCACATATTTTGCGAAAGAGTATGCCAAACTTCAACAATAGCCACTTAGTAACACAGGAATCATTCCCCCCGCAAACGGTTGCAGTAAAATATTAGTAATCAAATAGTTGGATATGGCAGAGGAAAATTTGGCAGCAACAGATGAAAATTTATAGATAATTCTTATGATTTTTCAAGCTGAATATTTACTTTTGATGAACAATAGTTGAAATAACACTATGTATTCCTTAGTCTTTTAGATATGAAAATGTGTTACTTGCTAACTATTTTACTGTAAAAGAGCATAATTTACTTGCGTTTTCAAGATTAACTTAACTTACTAAGAATGAATATCTTTCATATTCATTCTTTTTTATTTTACAGTAAAATAAATTTCAGCAACAAAAGTACATCAGCTACATACAGCGCTATCTGAAAGCAAGCACCTCTTCGTGAAAAGAAGCATATCTTGCATATTTTCCTACCTAGCAAGCATTCTTTTCAATTCTTTCGTTAAATAGGTAAGTTATTGACTATTGTTCAATAGAGTATTTTGCGCATGAAACACCACAAAGCCCTGATTATCATTACATTACTGTCTTGTATGATATCAATAGCCGCATTTTCGAATACGGTTGCAGACTCCACGGATGTGATACGGCTCAACCTGCTTGCCAAGCGTGCTTTAACACAATATAAACCCGACTCTGCCCTAGTATATGCTCTACATGCCGCAGAAGTAGCCCGAAACCTAACACTTACTCAACCACAAGCCTATAGTTTAATTATTGCTGCCCAAGCGAGCCGCATGCAACAACAAACAGGCACGGCACTTAAATATTATTTGCAAGGTAAAAAGCTATTGGAACAGCTCCCTGAATCGGTAATGTTAGGCGACTTATACCAACAAATGGGAGGCTTATACGAGTATTGGGGACTTGATAAGAAGGCTCAGGAATATTATTTGAGCGCCTATGCCATTTTTCAGCGTAATAACACTGAAGAAAACATTGATGTATTACTCCGAAAAATCGGGGAAGTATACTATAAACTCGAGAACTACGAAGACGCCCTCACCTATTTCCAACAACTTTACCTGTATTACCGAGATAGGAAACAGGAAGCAGCCATGCGTAGTATTTTAAAAAACATGGCTACTATTAGCCAAGAAGCCACCAAGTACGCTCGTGCAATTGAGTACCAAGAACAACTTTACGAAAAAAGTAAACAAACCGGGGATACTCTAGAAATGATGAATGCATTCTACCAAATGGCGAGCGTTTACCACGATGCTCACCAATATAACAAAGCATTAGAGCACTTTCAGAAATACCTAAACTTAACAGCCCCCATAAGCTCGCCGCAACGCGCACAAAGTATGATTTATCAATACATTGAAGCCATGACCTCTATTGGGCATATTTATGAGGAATGGGGAGAAGTTGAGGAAGATGAAGAGTACCTGAACAATGCACTTGCATATTATGGGGTAGTTTTGAACGTAATCGAAAGTTTAAAGCTCAAAGACCCTCGGTACTTTAAACGCATGGCACGTACGTACCTGCATGTGGCACGCACTTACATGAAACTTTCCGATTATAGAAATGCCGTTTTCTATAGTCATAAATCGCTCGAAAATATGCGTAGCCATAAAGATTTAGAAGTGCTCTCAGAAACTTATGAAGTTTTGGTGTACTCCTTGCGAAAAATGCGAAAATTTCGTTCAGCACTTCGATACTATGATAAACTCATTCAGACACACGATAGCCTCGCAGCGGAAGAGCTTAAAGAACGGAAGCAAAAAATCATGCAGCAAGCCCACGATAATCAACAGCAGTTTATCATCAATAAAACAGAACAGGATATTGTAGACCAAGAGTTAGATAGTTTGACCATACGGCAATTGGAGCTGGAGGCAAAACGGCGCGAACAGGAACTTGCGCTTTTACGAACCGACCGCGAGCTCCAAGCATTTGCTATTAAAAACGAACAACTCCAAAAAGATAAAGCTATGCAAGAGTTACTGCTTATTCAACAGCAGCTTAGTGTTGAAAAACAGCAACGCGAAATTTCAGAACTGCAACAAAATCAGCTTATCCAAACCATGGAGTTGCGCCAACAAACACTCGAACAGCAAGAAAAAGAGCGAGTGATTCAGCTACTAGAGAAAAACGGCAAAATCAAGGCTCTTGAATTAAAACAAGCTACGGCATCGAAATCGTACTATATCATAGGTATGGTGCTCATTTCCATCATCTTAGTGCTAATTTTCATCAATCTGCTCAGCACTCGTAAAGCCAACCGAAAATTAGCTTTTCAGAATGCTAAAATTGAGCAACAAGCTCAAAATTTGAAACAGGCTAACGCAAGCATTGTTAAACAGAATGCCCTAATTGAAGAAAAAAACAGAGCGCTTATTCAGCTTAATAAAGAGAAGAATCACATTATTGGAATCATTGCACACGATTTGAGAAACCCCCTTGCGGTAAGCATGAGTCTTACCGATTTTATTGAGCAACAACCCGGAAAACTCACTGTGGAACAACAGGAGGGCTTGCGCATCATGAACCGCTCGATGCATCGCATGAATGAGATGATTACTAAAATTTTAGATTTACGTGCTATCGAATCGAACCGGTTGAATATCACCTTAGAAAGCGTTAATTTTTCCGAGGTGATTCAACAAGTCGTTAACGATTTTATCGATTTAGCTGCAGGTAAGAAAATTGCGCTTTTTTCTGAAATTGCAAGCGAGCATGTTGAAGGTATTGCAGATGCCCAATATTTGCGACAGGTATTGGAAAACTTAGTGTCGAACGCTATAAAATTTTCGCCAAAAGGAAAACACATTCGGGTAGTGTTACAATCCGTAGGTCAACAAATTATGGTTGGCGTTGCCGATGAAGGGCCGGGACTTACGATGGAAGATCAGCAAAAACTTTTCGGGAAATTTCAAAAGCTTAGTGCCAAGCCCACCGGGGGCGAGCAATCTACCGGTCTGGGGCTTTCCATTGTTAAGAAATACGTAGAACTGATGCATGGAGAAGTTTGGTGTGAAAGCCAACCCAAACAAGGCGCAACCTTTTGGGTTTCTTTCCCTATCAGTGCTAACGTAGCTTTGCAAAATGCTTAGCCTACTCCCAAAAGACTTCATAAACCTGTACACCTATCACTACTGTAGTGCGCACTTCTTTTTTCCGCTTCTGAAGTAAAAGTTCGCCTTCACGGATAGGAATACGTTCTTGCGAGAGCACATGGGTAGCGTTTTTCTTGTGGAAAACTACTGCGTACTCTACGTTAGCATCTACTGAAAGTAAGGCTTCTTCTTTGGGTTCTTTCAGTTCTTTTACGGTAGATGAAAGTATTTTACCCTCCACCAATGCTAAGGCTTTTGCAGCATTGGGCACTCCGTAGCCCACGTAATTATTCCCCATAGGATACAAATGCGCCGATTGCTCAATGATTTGAAACAATGAGTCGTTTGGTATAGCCTCCCGATACTGTAACAAGCACGCAACAAACCCGGTAATCACTGGAGCGGCAAATGATGTTCCCCCAGGGGCAAAACACGAAACATTGGGCTTTAGGTATGCTAAGAACTCGGGACCTGTGCTGCTAAAACTCATTTTCAAGTCGTATTGGCTGATCGAACCAACCGAAATAACTTCTTTGGCATCGGCAGGTGTTGATACAATTCGCCATCGAGGGTCAGCACCTTCATTCCCTGCCGATACTACCAAAAACATACCCTTTTCTTGCGTAGCCACTTTACATGCGCGAGCAATCGCCGAGGTGTTACCGTCCATCTGTTCGGGTTTATAGTTTTCGGCAGGCTCATCGAAACCCAATGCATAGCCCAACGAGGTATTCACTAAACGAACTCCTAAACTATCGAGCCATTCCATTGCGCGAATCCAGTTATCCTCCTCACCTCTCCATTCACGAGTGCCATGGTCGGTGCGTGCCAAGTAAAAAGTAGCCTGTGTGGCTAAGCCTTTTTGGGCAGCATCGTCTTTCCCGGCAATAAACTCCAGTACCTCGGCTCCGTGTCCATCTAAACTCGTTTCTCTTTTATCATAAGTATTAGAGCGTTTGGGTGAAACAAAGTCGCGCATTGCTATTACACGTTCGTCCTCAAACAAATGTGCAATCTGAAGCCGGTCAGGGGCTCGAAAAAAACCGGCATCAATCACCCCAATAGCTACGCCCTTACCGCTCAGCCCACGCTTGATAAACACCTCGGCTTCCATCTGCCGGATAGCTTCTCCAATTCCATCTGCTTTCCAACTCTCTGATGCATTGCATACTTTCCAGTTCGTTTGAAGAGGTATAAGCTGTTGTACAAACGGAAGCTGCATCACGCTATGATATTGCTCTGCTGTTAAATCGACAGCCACTGCATTTAACCACTTGGAGGGCAGCATATTCGATACCCCTATCGCATGGAGCGCTTCCACATACTGCGCCGAAATGGGTATATCAGTATACTGCCAAAGGGCTATGTTGCGTACTTGTCGGTTTTTGATGGCTTTTTCGGAAAGATGATCGGCATAGTTGTAATTTTCTATATCTTTATCGGATAGGTAAACCCAATACCTAGATTTTTGGGCGTGCACTACTTGAAAGCCAACTAATAAACTCAGTAATAATAAATAGCGCATAAACAATGAATTACATTCGAAAAATTGCAAGTCTATTCTTTACCATTAAAGAAAAGAAATTTCATGCGGAAATGGCAGAAAATATCAAATTCTCACCCTTATCTTCAGTAAACCATTAAGGATAAAATCTTGCACCATAACCTATAAGCCAAAACACTTACACAATGATGAAGTACGAACCTATTGACCCTCAACTTTTTGTAGAAAACCGTCGGAAGCTAGCCTTACACATGGCTCCTAAATCATTAGCCGTATTAAATGCAAACGATATACCCATTACCAGCGCCGATGGTACGCGCTCTTTTGTGCAGCAAACCGACCTTTTTTACCTCTCAGGCATAGACCAAGAAGAATCTATTCTATTACTCTTCCCCGATGCTCCCAACGAACAACACCGAGAAATTTTATTTCTGAAAGAAACAGACGAATTTATTGCTGTTTGGGAAGGAGAAAAACTGACAAAAGCCAGAGCTACCGAGGTTTCAGGCACTAAGACTGTTTACTGGCTACAAGAGTTTGATCGCGTATTCAACGAGCTGATGGTACAGGCCCAATGCGTTTATCTTAATACCAATGAACATTTACGCCATAGTTCGCCTGTAGAAACACGCGACCGCCGCTTTGTGCGCTGGTGTATGGAGCAGTACCCTCTGCACCGCTACGAACGACTTCAGCCCATTCTTCATACACTACGCGGTGTAAAATCAACCATTGAAATCGAATTAATCGCCAAAGCATGTAGCATTACCGAGAAAGCGTTTCGCCGTATTTTATCGTTTGTCAAACCCGGAGTTTGGGAATATGAAATCGAAGCTGAAATGATGCACGAATTTATACGCAACCGATCGCGCCGCCCAGCATACGAGCCTATTATTGCGTCGGGAGCCAACTCTTGCGTGTTGCATTACATAGAAAACAGCCGGCAATGCCAAGAAGGCGACTTATTGTTAATGGATATTGGTGCAGAATATGCCAACTATGCTTCAGACCTTTCACGTACCATCCCGGTGAGTGGGCGCTTCACCACACGCCAAAAACAAGTGTATAATGCAGTGTTACATGTACAAAAAGAGGCGATATCGATGCTAACTCCCGGAGTGAGCATAAAGGAATATACGAAAGAAGTCGGGAAAATTATGGAGAGCGAGTTAATCAGTATTGGTTTACTTGATAAAACCGATGTAAAAAATCAAGATCCTGAAAACCCGTTATTCCGCAAATATTTTATGCACGGCGTTTCCCACCACTTGGGGCTCGATGTGCACGATTACGGCGATTTTTATCGCCCTATCGAACCCGGTATGGTCTTCACCGTGGAGCCGGGTGTCTACATCCGAGAGGAAAGCATCGGCATTCGCATTGAAAACGATGTAGTAATCACCGAAGGGAAACCCCACGATCTTATGGCATCCATCCCTCGCGAAGTAGAGGAAATTGAAACCTTGATGAACGCATAAATACACTTATTTCCACTTATAAATTTGTTAGCATTATGGATTACAACCCGTTCGATCAGAATGAAATCCCCGAAGGCGAACGTTCGCTACCACAGATTATAGCCACGATTCGTACGGTCAATGGCTTTCCTAGTGGCAATGCTTCCTTTACAAAAGAGAATTTTCAGCATCCTGATTACCAGGAAATTGCCACTAAAATCTGTGAAGGAATTTTAAAAAATGTAGGAAACAACCCTAATACCGATTACCGCATTTCAATCGAGGGAAGAGGGCAAGCCTCGGGCAACGACACCCAACAAAATACCGAATTAGCTGTACACCGTGCTCGCCAAATGATGGAAGCCTTTCATGACTTCCTTTTGGAGTTTGAAGCTACAAAAAACGGTGAAACACGCAGTATTCGCCAGTATATTAACCAACGCCAGTTGTTTCTAAAAACGATGGATGTCAAACCTTACTTCGACCCTGATAAAGGAACAGCGTCTTGGATTGATGGTGCACCGGGCGATGCCCGCTATCAGCGTGCTAAGGTAAACATCTACTACGAATCGCGCGGGTATATCAACGGATAAGCAACTGTTGAACTACTTGGTAATAAATCATCCAATTCCATTACAAGCAACTCTTAATCCGCTACGAGTTTGAACAGGCGAATAAGAGTTGCTTTATATCTTCTGAGAGTTTAAGAACTATTTGTCTGGTCATGAAATACGCGTATTATTTTGTTATTATTACCTTGCTATGCACAATCGTAAGCTGTCAAAATGAGACAAAAAAAGCAACCCAACATCCTACCTCAACACAACCCGACACTATAATAACTGCCGAAACTCAACGAAAGGAAACTCCTCTGACCGAAACAGCCAAAGCCAACGTCGATACGCTTGATACATGGCTGGCATCTTTACCTGATACCGCTTTGATTGACATTTTACAGCTCGATAGCACCTTCGTGCTCGATGTAAAGTATGCCACCACCGATAATTTTACGCAACAAGTACTTTACCCATGCCAACGATGTCTATTGCGAAAAGAAGTTGCAATAGCATTAGTAAAAGCACACCAGACCTTTAAAGAGCTAGGATACTCTATCAAATTATTCGATTGCTACCGCCCCAACTCCGTACAATGGAAAATGTGGGAAATCTATCCTGACGATCGCTATGTAGCAAACCCTGCAAAAGGCTCTGTGCATAACCGAGGAGGGGCCGTAGACTTAACGCTAATTAATCATGCAGGTATAGAAGTCAACATGGGCTCTCCATATGATTACTTCGGGCAAATATCACATTTTGCTTATACCGATTTACCCGACTCCGTGATTACCTACCGAAAATTTTTGCGCGAAGTACTCGAAAAAGAAGGTTTCGGGGGTATTACCTCGGAGTGGTGGCATTTTTCGTACCGCAACAAACAGTATGCGGTGCTCGACTTACCCCTTTGCGATTAATAAAAAAACGGACTCCCCGATTGGGAAGCCCGTTTCATGTGTTACTTACTTAATTTACTGCGTTTATTTAATTTCAAACTGACCATTAAAGGTTTGAGCACCGTAAGCAATTGAGTATGTGTAAGTTCCCACCGCCATTTTCTCAAAATTATAGCGCTTTGCAAACTGTACACCCTCTACTTCAGGCTTTTCAGTGTATACTAACTCTCCCGAAGCATCGAAAAAGCGTAAAGTAAAATCGAAAGCTGTATTTGAAGCATTGGCTAATGACAATACTACTTTGCGATTGCTCACGTTTACGTGCGGCAATAGAACAGCTTGTTGGCTCAAATGGATTTCTCCTTTGTTAATCAGAACCGACTCTTGAAGAACCTGATCACCAATGGTTACGCGGAACTTATACTCGCCTTCTTCTAACTGAGAGAAGTTGAAAATATGGGCGCCTTCTTGGCGATTTTTCCACAACTCGCGGTAAATTACTCGGCCTTGCCCATCAAAAATTTGCAATTCTGCCGATTGCCCTTGCAAATGTGCAAGTCCAAAAAGCACTTTTTTACTGTCGCTAATGGGTTTTACCACTAGTTTCACGTCATCCTTTACGCCATCGATGGCAAAAGAAGAAGTCGTTGCGATGAACAGCGTACTTACCATAAGTACCCATGTTCTAAGTGTTACTTTTACTGTTTTCATAGTTAATTGCGTTTTCATTTTTAACTTAACGAACGATGCAAACATAAACGGCTAAGCAAATATACGTGCTGAATTAATGTGAATTATATATTTATTTTATATTAATATTTTGCTCTAATATGAATTATATGTTAAGTAAAAACGATAAGCTGTTACTTAAATATTTTGAAAAAATCTACTATTTAGAAATAAAAAAACAGCTTAATGAGCATTTATGATACATTTATTCTGTATAGGATGTTTAACCAAACAATCTTCGGTTTGAAAAAAATATAAACATTCGCTTATGCGGGTTTAATATTAAACAAGTTTCGACTTTCGATCATAGTATCTGCTTGCCTCTTTAAAAACATTCTTACCTCAAAGACCACACAAACTGAAAACTATGCGCACAATTTGAAGTTAATACTGTAATTGTGCTTTATATCCATTATTTTTCTATAGACAATCATTTATTCATTCATAACTAAAGTAAATATGGAAGAAAAATTACCCTGGCTCGAAAACTACCCTGAAGGAATTCCACACGAAATTGACCCGAACCGCTATGGCTCGCTCATGGAACTCATCGAAGAAGCATTTCAGAAATACGGCGATCAACCTGCGTTCGAAAACATGGGTGGAGTGGTTACCTTCCGCCAGCTAGATGAACTGACACAAGCATTTGCCGCTTACTTGCAAAACCATACAAGCCTGAAAAAAGGAGACCGCGTTGCCATACAAATGCCTAACCTACTACAATATCCTATTGCCATGTTTGGCATTATCCGGGCGGGAATGATTGTGGTGAATGCCAACCCACTCTACACCGAGCGGGAAATGGAGCACCAATTCAACGATTCGGGTGCAAAAGCTATCGTAATTGTGGCAAATTTTGCTTCTAAACTGCAGCACATATTGCCGAATACAGGCATCGAACATGTAATTGTAACCCAATTAGGCGATATGCTTTCATTTCCGAAAGATTTCATCGTAAATCTAGTAGTGAAGCATGTCAAAAAAATGGTACCTGCCTATTCACTTCCAAAAGCAATACCGTTCAAACGGGCGCTTACCCTTGGCAAAGCCGCTAATTATACACGCCCTTCTATCTCAGGCGACGATATCGCTTATCTGCAATACACCGGAGGAACCACAGGAGTATCCAAAGGAGCCATGCTTACCCATCGTAACATTGTGGCGAATTTAGAGCAAAACTCTGCCTGGATGAGTACAAAACTCGAACAAGGACAAGAAGTAGTCATTACCGCCCTCCCACTCTATCACATATTCTCGCTAACGGTAAACTGTATGCTCATGATTAAAATTGGAGCACGTAACGTACTGATTACCAACCCTCGCGACCTCCCTGCATTCATCAAAGAAATGAAAAAGTATCCGTTTACGGTAATTACCGGCGTAAACACTTTATATAATGGGATGCTAAACCACCCTGATTTTAATTCAGTGGACTTCAGCCATTTAAAAATTGCCATCGGCGGCGGTATGGCAGTACAGCAAGCCGTAGCAGAATGCTGGCAAGCAGTTACCGGCGTAGCCCTTCTTGAAGGCTACGGCCTCACCGAATCATCGCCGGTGCTTACATGTAACCCTCTCAACGGCACGGAACGTATCGGAACGATTGGTCAACCGATGCCCAGTACCCTCATCCGCATTTTAGATGACGATGGCAACCCTGTTGCCGAGGGCGAATCGGGCGAAATTTGCGCCAAAGGTCCACAGGTAATGAAAGGCTATTGGCAGAGAGAAGAAGAAACCGAAAAATGCTTTTTTCCAGATGGATGGCTGCGTACCGGCGACATCGGCATGATTCTGCCAGAAGGATTCTTTAAAATCGTGGATAGAAAAAAAGATATGATTTTGGTGTCGGGCTTTAATGTTTACCCCAACGAAGTGGAAGATGTGGTGGTAAAACACCCAAAAGTACTAGAAGCTGCCGCTATTGGCGTTCCCGATCCTAAATCGACAGAGGCTGTAAAGATATTTGTTGTCAAAAAATCGGATGACTTAACCGCCGAGGAACTCAAAGCGTTTTGCAAAGAAAACCTCACCGGATACAAAGTGCCTAAACACTACGAATTCCGCGAAGAACTTCCCAAAAGCAACGTTGGTAAAATATTGCGCCGACATTTAAAAGAAGAAGAAAAAACCAAAATGCCTGCAGCATAAGCACAAATGAAGCTCACCGCAATGTGGTGAGCTTTTTTTTGACATAAACTTCTAAAGCCTTCCTAACAAATTCTCATAAGTTTGTAAGAAAATCCATACCGATATGAGACCATCCGTTAGGCTATTTGCAAATACCATAACTATTTTTTCTTTACTAGCATGCCAAAAAAGCATTTCTGAGAAAGAGGTAGCTGAAAGCACTTTTGAGTTCTCCTATCAAATTGATACGCCTTCACAAGTGCATTTTCTCCCTAGCGAGCTCAACGAAATTTCTGGGGTAGAGTGGCTTCCCAACGGATTGCTTGCCTGTGTACAAGATGAAAAAGGGAAAATCTTTTTGTACAATCCTTCTGAAAAAATAGTGGTGGGGACCTATGAATTTGCAGATGATGGGGACTATGAAGGACTTGCCCTCGCCGACAGTACGTTGTATGTTTTGCGTTCCGATGGCGATTTGTACCGAGTTGCCCGAGAAGGTGGCAAAAAAGCAACCCTTAAGATTGAAACACCTCTTTCAATAGATAACGATGCCGAAGGGCTTGCATACGACCCCACCGAAAACCAACTACTCATTGCTTGTAAGGCAGATGCCGGCTTGAAAGAAAAGCATAAAAAACACAAATCGGTGTTTGCCTACAATCTTCAAACTCAAAAACTAAATAAAAACCCGCGATTGTACCTCGACTTAGAAGACCTTGCCCGAAAAATGGTAAAACGGAAAGTGCTTGAGTTCGCTCCGTCAGGAATTGCCGTGCACCCTACTACGCAACACTTCTACATAATCGCTTCGGTAGGGAAACGCCTACTGGTGTTAGATCGAAACGGATCATTTTTACACCAAGAACCCCTCGACCACAAGTATTTTCACCAACCTGAAGGCATTTGTTTTGCCCCGGATGGCACTCTTTTCATCTCAAATGAAGCTAAAGGACAACAAGCCAATATTCTAGTGTTCTCGCCTACTTTTTAAGTACGATTATCTATTATTTTTAATAGATGATTAAACATCATTGGCTTGGAAAAGCCTTAGGTTCATCACATCAAGGAAATCCTCCAATTACATAAACGCAGTTATAAAACCATGAATCGCCGTATATTTTTCTTATTTACTCTATTATTCGCTACTAGCTGTCTTTTTTACCAATGTTCAGCCCCAAAACCATACTACAACCCTTCGGTTAGCTCTTGGGAAGCCGATAACATCTTCCCTCAAACCTCTCCTCAAAAAACCATTTTCCTCTTGGGAGATGCCGGTAAAGCTTCGACCACTCCCTTAGAGCCCACCTTTAAGCTACTTAAAAAGCATTTGAAGAATGCCAACGAACAAAGTGCATTACTCTACCTCGGCGATAATTTATATCCGGCTGGGCTACCCGATTCTGCCGATACCTACCGTGCCCAAGCCGAAATCTATTTAGCAGCGCAGCTCGATCTTGCCAAAGAATTCCCCGGTAAGGCAATCATGGTGCCGGGCAACCACGATTGGGGCAATGGAAAAGCCGACGGATGGAACAACCGCATGAACGAAGAGCGATTTGTAAGATCCTATTTAGAAAGTGATTCGGTGTATTTTCCTCAAGGAGGTTGCCCCGGGCCTGTGGAAGTTCCTCTTACAGAAGACCTCGTACTCTTACTCATCGATACGCAGTGGTGGCTACACCCACACGATAAACCCGACGAAACTTCGGACTGCGGCACTGCCACCGATGGCGAGTTTTTGATGGCGTTACACGAAGCAATCTTAAGAAACTACAAGAAAAAAATCGTGGTAGCAGCGCACCACCCTATGTATAGCAACAGCTTGCACGGCGGGCACGCCCCTTTAAAAAACCATCTCTTCCCCCTTACCGACTTCGCCAAAAAAGCATATGTGCCGCTGCCAGGTTTAGGCTCTATTTATGTGTTTTACCGTACCGTTTTGGGGAACATACAAGATATTCCGCACCCGCGCTACAAACAAATGCGCGATGCCCTTACCAGCGTTTTTCAGTTACACCCCAACTTGATGTATGTCAACGGACACGACCACGCTTTGCAATATCATCTCAAAGATGAAGTCCACTACATTACCTCCGGAGCAGGCTGTAAGCAAACGTATGTGGCAAAGCGCAAAAAAGCACAATTTGCCTTCGCACAAAAAGGATTTGCTCGGCTCGATTTCTTCGAGAATGGCGAAGCGTGGCTCACATTTTATACGCCAACAGCCGATGGTAACGAAGGGGAAATCGTCTTTCAAAAAAAATTATTTACCGATACGCCCACGCCGGAAAGTGGCGAACTCGGCAAACCCGGCATCGATTATGGCGGCGAAACCGCTACAGTTGCCGCAAACCCCCAACTAGCCGCAAAAGGATTCAAACGATGGTTTCTGGGCAGTAACTATCGCGCTGAGTGGACCCAACCCATCGGAAATACTCCTTATTTCGATATAGCCAAAGAGAGAGGCGGAATGACCATCCTGCAAAAAGGAGGAGGCATGCAAACCCGCTCGTTACGTTTGGGGCTACAATCTGACCTCGAAAAGCAGTACGTTCTCCGTTCTATTGAAAAATATCCTGAAAAGGCAATCCCCCTAGTCTTACGAAATACGATTGCTGCCGAAATTGTAGAAGACCAAATATCGGCTTCGCATCCGTACGCCGCTTTTGTAATTCCTGATTTGGCAGAAGCCGTGGGGGTCTATCATACCAACCCTAAACTGGTGTACGTACCTCGCGACCCTCGCATGGGAATATATGCGGCCGACTTTGTGCCAGGTTTGTACCTACACGAAGAACGCCCTGCCAAAGATCGTCGCGATGTCGATTCGTTTGGAAACCCCAAAGATATTGACGGCACTTCTACCGTTTTAGAAAACATTCGGGAAGATAACGACGATTTAATTGATTATGAGCACGTTCTGCGCTCGCGCTTATTCGATTTATGGATTGGCGATTGGGACCGGCACGATGACCAGTGGCGATGGGCTGAGTTTAAAGACAAAAAACGCGATGTAAAAATCTATCGCCCTATTCCGCGCGACCGCGACCAAGCCTTTTTCTATTCCGATGGGGTTTTAATGAAAATTGGGACGCGCAAATGGGGACAACGTAAACTGCAAGGTTTCCACGATAAAATTCGAGACCCTGTGGGGCTGGGATTTAATGCCCGCTATTTCGACCGAACGTTCCTCACCGAGCCCGATTGGAACGATTGGAAAACGATGGTACACTACTTCCAAGAAAACCTTACCGACCAAGTAATTGAAGAGGCAATCCGACAGTTTCCTCCTGAAATTTATCCGTATTCCGGCGAAACAATCATTCGCAAGTTAAAGGCAAGGAGAGACCAGCTAGAAAGCTCAGCACGAGCACTTTACGAGTCAATTACCAAAGAAGTAGATGTACTTGGCAGTGATAAACATGAGTTTTTTGAAGTGCAGCGCCTCGATGATGACCGTACGCGAGTTCGGGTCTTTAAAATGAAGAAAAAAGACCGAGAGAAGAAACACTTGATGTACGAACGCACCTTTTTACGCAGCGAAACTAAAGAAATCAGACTGTACGGTTTCGGGGGGAACGATTTCTTCCAAATTACCGGAGAAGTGGCTAAGGGAATCAAAATACGAATCATCGGAGGCGACGGGGAAGATACTGTTGAAGATTCTTCTTCCATAAGCGGATTAGGGAAAAAGACACACTTGTACGACATCCGCACGGCGACTACTTTCACTTCGAAGGGCGAAGTACGTAACCGCATGGCAAATACCCCTGAAGTAAACCGCTATAATCGCAAAGCGTTCGAATACAACCTTGCCATTCCGCTTCTCTCGTTCAACATCACCCCCGATGACGCCCTATTCATTGGTGGCGGCACGCAGATTACCACCCATGGTTTCCGAAAAGCGCCTTTCAAAGCTAGGCATACCCTACTAGGGAACTTTGCCCCCAAAACCACTTCGTTTAATTTGGAGTACCTCGGCGAGTTTACAAAAGTGATTGGTAATTGGGATTTGGTACTCGATGCGGAAATCAAATCGCCTAACTTCGTTGACTTTTTCTACGGGTTTGGCAACGAAACCGAAAACCAGGTAGAAACTCAAGGAAACGAATTTAACCGCGTTCGTTACGAACAGGTAATCCTAAAACCTAGCCTACGACATACCTCTGCTAACCTAAAACACCAATTCAGTTTGGGGTATTACCTACAGATTATCAGCTTAGAAGACGATGACGACCCAAGCCGATTTATCTATCAGCCTGAAAGTGGCTTAGACCAAGAAGACCTTAACCAAACACGGGTGTTTGATGGTGCTTTCTTCAACTACCAACTCGATACTCGCAATGATAAAACGGTACCTACCGAGGGTATTCACTTTACGGCAGGTGTAGGCCGCATTACCGGTGCAGATGAAGCCCAACGACAAGAAATTGAATTCACCCAGTTGCGTGGCGATTTTTCGCTTTATTTGAGCCTCGGGAAATACCAACGACTTACCTGGGCAACCCGCGTTGGGGGAGCTGCTAACTTAGGCGATTACGCCTTTTTCCAAGCCAATACCTTAGGTGGGCAGCGAAACCTCAGGGGTTTTCGACGGATGCGCTTTGCCGGCGACCACAGCGTCTATTGGAATAACGACCTCCGGCTACAGCTTTTTGAATTGAAAACATACCTATTCCCTTTCAAAGTAGGCATTACAGGCATTTACGATGTTGGCAGAGTTTGGTACAACGACGAAAGCAGCCGCGACCCTTCGGTTAGCGATGGCAGCTCAGAAAAATGGCATCGGGGATACGGAGCAGGCATTTGGTTCACTCCCTTCGAAGCTACTGTAATCCATTTTGACCTCACTACTTCTGACGACCAAGACAACCTTCTACCGTTCGTTCGGTTTGGATTTTTGTTTTAATCAATTATGGCAACCCATTAGAGATGATATCACATACATCCATAATCAATTTCAATTAATAGACCGATAACACCTAAAAGTATTTGAGAAATGATGAAATCGCTTGACTTTCAGTGAGATTTAATTTGTACGAAACCAATTGGCTGTAAGGACTGTGTTAATAAATTGTAATTGTAAATTGTAATTGTAAATTGTAATTGTAAATTGTAATTGTAAATTAATTAGCCTTATACTTTTCTAACTATGAATAAAAAATTCTTAGCCGTTTTAACGTTCTTATTTTTTCTAGTTGGTGCTCATGGAAAACCATTACAATGTGGCTGTCAATCTGAATATTCACAGTGCACTTCAAGAGCTTATCAGAATTATAGCATAAATTATTTCGCTTGCATGGATAACAGACTTGTCCCTGTGGTTGATTATTGCTTAGTTAGTGCTGATGACTATTTAGAAATTGACCTATATTTCTGTGCTTCTGACTTAAATATCTGTAACGATTGGTGTTTTTCGTAATCTCATTAAATGGAAATAGCATGAAAAATTATTTACTGTTTATCGGTGTGTTGTTCATGATGGCGTGCTCTGAACAAACCAATTTGAATGAGGAAACTGCGTTCCCTCCTACTTACCCTGAACTGCTTACTCAGTCGGATAAAGACTCGCTCATGACACTGGTGGAAACAGATATAAAACGAATGATGGCAGACTTAGACTCACTGGAGTTAACCGATGTTGAAAAACAGGAACACATCCGTAATTATCTATTAGCAAAACGTACACTTCTTGACGAGTATCATGCAAAAGTTCGCCAACTAGCGGAAGGAAAGTCTGCGGAGCAATTTCAGCATATAGCGGATTCACTTGCCGTTGTTTATCAAATAGAGGAAACTATGTCGCCTGTATCGAAGTATTTAAAAGCTCAACGAGAACAAATTAAAGAGAGAGCGGCGCAGTGGGAACAAACCCACACAGAGCAATAATAGGGTTTGGGCATTCGCCATAACTAAGAAATGCGCAGATCCCCCGATGTTCTGCGCATTTTTTTTACGTGGTTTTCAGTGATTTCATACACTTCGTGTAGCACCGGTACGCCGTGGGTCGCCTGCTGCCCCAATATTTCCCTGAGCGTCGGCATAAACCGTATGTGCCCCCCCGAAATAAAAGGCTTGTTTTGACCAAAACACTTTCCGCAACTTGCCCGGAATATTGATGCGCTTGGTGGCTTCTTCGTGGAAGCCGGGTTCAATATCGAGGGTATAGTGCTCCCAATGGATGCGCGGTTGGGTTAGGGCTTCGGTGGGGTGCATCCCGAAATCAACCACGTTGGAAACCACTTGGGCAATCACCGAACGAATTCGGTTAGCTCCCCCAGTACCAGTGGCGATAAGCGGTTTGCCATTGCGCAACATAATGGTTGGCGCCATCATAGAGGTAATCCGCTGGTTGGGTTTCCACTGATGAAACCCATGCGGATTGAGATCCTCTTCGCCTAACATGTTGTTCATCATAATGCCCGTTCCTTTCGGGACATACCCACTCCCCTCGCCTAACGAGCTTGTCATTGCCACAAAATTCCCTTGCTTATCTGCCACACTAAAATGCGTGGTACTGCCATGTTTATTCACGGCTTCGTTCAACTCATTTTGCAGCATTCCCATGTAGAGCTCGTTAAAGAAACGTTCGATTACATCAGGCTCGTAGATGTAATCGTCAAATTGCTCGCGCCTCGCTGTACGGGTAATTCGCATAGCACTTGCCAAAGCGGTGAGATGCCTACCGCTTCCAAACCCCCATTTGCCCAGGGGTTGCTGTTCCATCAGTTTTAAGGTAAACGCCACCATAGCCCCCCCCGCGCTAGGCGGCGGATTGGTCAAAATATGGCTATCTCTGTATTTAATGCGCAGAGGTTGACGAATTGCCACTTGAAACTGCTCAAAATCGGCACGAGTAAGATGCCCGCCATGTTCGGCAAAATCTTTGGCAACGTTTGCGGCAATTTCGCCGCGGTAAAACTCATCGGGGCCATGCTGTGCGAGGTATTCCAGCGTATCGGCAAAGTCGGGCATGTACCACATTTCGCCGGCTTTGGGTAGTGTTCCTTCAGGAGCAAACAGGGCTTTGCCACTTTCTAGCGAACAAACAGCCGGCCCTACCAAACGAAAGCACCACTCGAGAAACGAATCGACCAATACGCCGTTGCGCGCTGCCTGAACGGCAGGTGCTGCTAACTCCGGCATGGGCATCGAGCCAAACTTTTCGTGTAAATCGAACAACCCGGCGATTATCCCGGGGAGCGCAATTGAACCTCTACCTGCATGAAACGTTTGTATCGCTTCTCCGTAGTCGATATCCACCGGAAAGAAATCGAGGGCTGCGACATCGAACTTTTGTAACGGTGTTTGGGCAAAACAATCGAACAAGTAACTTTTTGCGCGAGAAGTATATACGTTGATAAATCCACCTCCACCCGCTGAAGTTGCCGTAGGCTCTGCCACAAAGGTCATCCAAGCGGCGGCAATGGCGGCGTCGTATGCATTGCCCCCTGCGCGCAAAATTTCGGCAGCCGCTTCTGCGGTAAGCTCGCTCCCTGCTGCCACTACTCCTCCTTTAATTTGACTCATGGTACACTGAACTAAATGAAATTTGAAAAAAGAAGGGCTAAATGTACAGCTAAAAAGTGATTCAATTCTTAAAAAAAACAGAATTGCCGTTGGAATACAAACGTAAATTAGGCTTCTACCGAAGAAGAAAATCTATAAAAGATACGCTGCTTTCAACAAAACGAATCCCGGAAATTGGAGGTAGTTGGTTTCTTGCTCAAAATTAGGCGAATACTGTACTCGAATATTCGGAATGCCCTCCAGATTAATCAGATTATTCCCTTGCAAAGAAAGCGACCAATGCTTGTTGATTGTGTAGCTTATTTCGGCATTTACATTCCAAAAATGCTTGTTCAGGTTAGCATTCACAAAATTGACATTGAAACTTGGTTCAACCTCAACATACCATTTCTCCGATTTATAGTTGAAACGGTTTGCCCACTTTGCATTCAAAAACTCGTTTGCAGTGCCCACCACCGACTCTCGATTACTCAGCATATGGATCGAAAAGAATGAGATAGTAGTTAGTTTTTGTGTAAGGGAAGCTTTTAAACTTGTGGTTAGCTGCCCCATTTGTAGCCGCACCGTTTCCGATTCAGAAAAGCGAATTTTTTGAGATGTAAACAAGCCGTTGAAATCAACCTTAAGGCGACTTCCTAAAATAGGATAACTCACCATGGTATTTACCTTCCAAAGAGACTGTTGTTGAGCAAGCCGCCAAGTTTGCTCGGTAAAGTTTTCGATGATGAAATTATCTACCACTGCTTCGTTGTTGCGTTGGGCGTACTCAATTTGAAGTAATTTTCGTCGGAATGTGCGTTGGTTAAAATGAATATACATCGCCTTTATACTTTTATGATGCACCAAAGTATCGGGCCGGTTCATGCCTCGAATAACCGTTTGCCCATTTTTAATCCACTCGTTCGCATTGAGTACATTGAGCGATAACGGCGTTTTCTTATCCGAAACTGAAATACTTAGCGAGTGTAACTCATCGAACTTATATTCAGCACCTAAAAGCGTGTTTACAAAGAACTTCCGAAAAACACCTTGTTCTAACTGAGTTTTTAAGGCAAAGCCCTCTAGTTGTGCTCTCAGTTTCCATTTCTGATTATCGAAGTAATACGTAACATTGGTCTGATGAAAACGCCTATTCAATTCATTTTCCCAATTAAATGGTTGGAATTCACTTGTCGCCGTATTCTTGCGCGTGTTGTGTCGGAAAGTATGTTTTAATGTTAGGGTATGGTTGTTCAGCCATTCATATTCTACCCGAGTACTATTAGAAAAATCAAGCTCAGCTTGCTGGTGTCCTTGTCCTATTTGCACTGTATCGGTATCAAATAATGGAAAAATATCTTGTAAATCTTGGTTTTCTTCCCTAAGCTCATACAAGTACTGTGCTTTGTTACTGATAACTAAACGCTCGGAGAGTGCAAAGGTGTATCGTAAATACGGAGCAGCACTGAACGTTGAATGAGAACTTTCCACGCTTGTTGCAGTTGGTGAGCGATTAAACTCCCCATTTATTTCACTGGTTAAGGAGAATTTTTCGAGCAGTAGCGGACTTTCAACATCTATCCAAGATTTTTCATTTTTGCTTTTCCAGGTGTGTTTCAGCGTTGTTTGAAACATCGTTAAGACATCGCGTTGAGCATACGCTCCCTTTAATTCGGCTTGTGAACGTAAATAACTACGCGCCAGCGTATAAGCACTTTTTCTATCAAAACGGGTTAGCAGAACACTCACATTCGTGGTATGCCCTTTGGGTGAATCTATTTGATTATTTTGCGCAATCAGTGCATCGTTATTGCTTTGTAAAAACGTTGGCAGCGAAAAATGTTCGGGCAAAATCTTTTCTGTGTCTAAGCCTTCTCGGAACCACTCCATAGCAGAAGGTTGCAAAGATAGATAATCCATCATGCTGAGAGTCTGTGTCCCGGTGTTGTTATATCGCCCAAAATTTGTAAAAGCAGTACGCTCATTTACTCGAAATAAGGTACTCTCGAAAGCCGCTTTTTTATCGTACCCAGCCGCCGCCGAGGCATTCCCCATTACGCGGTTTTTTGCACTGTCTTTCAAACGGACATTCATGGCAGTTTGCTCAGTAGGAAGTCTAAAGAGTTGCTGTGAACCTTTCCTAAAGTTTTCAATTATCTGAATAGCCTTAATGTAGTCTGCATTAATGCCTTCAGTAGCTAATTTATGCTGATTGTTTAAAATATCTTTTCCATCGAGCAATAGCACCTTTATCCTTTTTCCGTTGTACTGCACCGTCCCATCTTCTTGTACCGTGATGCCGGGCAGGTTTTCGAGCACATCTTTCAAAGAGCGCTCTGATCCGGTAAGGAACAAGTCGATGTCGTATAGCAGCGTATCGCCATTTTGAATAATCCCTTTGCGTTCACCTTGTACATCTACCCCATCGAGCAGGCGGACATCCTCCTGCAATACGATACTCCCTAAATCTTGCTGAATTGGCTGCGACACTAACAGCGTTTTAGCCTGATAGCCCAACACACTCACCTTTAAGAATACTGAGTCCGCGCCCGCAGGAATTGCCATCTTCCACTGCCCTTTTCCGTCAGTGAATGTATAATTGATTGTAGCAGAGTCCTTTAAGTTATTGAGCGATAAGATAGCGCCTACTATCGGCTGATTCTTTTCATCAACCACGCGCCCAAACAAATCCTCTTGGGCAACTGATTGGGACGCCATCAATAATAGACATACATAAGCTACAACTGCACGCAAACCCCTCCGTTTTAACATAGTTTGATGATAGGCTAAAAAACTGTGCGGTTAACGCTTCGCATTGGGTATGAACGGCGTCCCTGCATACTTATTGCGATATTCCGTATAAGTAATTTGATCCTCAGGAATTTCAATGTCAATTTTTGCTTTTTCAAAGGTTTCTACTTGGAGCGAAATCAATTGGATGTACAACTGCTTGCGTTTGTTTTGCACGTTCACAATTAGCCCCGGTAATCCTGCATAATACGAAGGGCCATCGGGAAGCGGAATTTCGGCAGTGTACCACACTTCAACTCCCTGTTCTAACGTGTGAATGGCTTTTTTGCACCGATAACTTCCGATAATCGTATCGCCTTCTACCAATTGCCACTGGTTGATCTCTT
>CAYMYI010000059.1:0-25250 GCA_964394585.1 uncultured Roseobacteraceae bacterium | reverse complement strand
GGACTATTCCATACGTTTTTATTCATGCTGATTTTCAAAACGAAATCAGACTGAGAAGTTCTTCTAAATAGCGTTGGTCTACCGCATCGAAAGTAGCATATTGATCGCTATCGATATCCAGAACGGCTACGACCTCACCGTTTCGTAAGAGGGGAACGACAATTTCTGATTTTGAGTCGCTACTACAGGCAATGTGCCCCGGGAACGCATCTACATCATCTACTATAATAGTACTCTTTTCAGCCCATGCCGTTCCGCAAACTCCTTTTCCTTTGGCTATGCGTGTGCAGGCAATAGGACCTTGGAAAGGGCCTAATACCAACGTGTTTTCTTTTACCAGATAAAAGCCCACCCAGAAAAATCCCATGCCATATTTCAGAGCAGCACTCATATTTGCCAAGTTTGCAATCAGATCGGTTTCTGATTGCAACATTGCATTGAGTTGGGGGAGCAGTTGTTGGTATTTTTCCTCTTTGTTTGCTTGAGTATCAATTATTAGTGATTCTGCCATGCTTTTTATGTTTTATGGGGTATAATAGAATGGTCTTTCCTTTATTGCTTTGCTCTGTTCAGAATATTACAATTTGATTGTGGAATGGGGAAAGACTTTATTCCAAATGTAAAAGGGTTGCCTGATATTCTCATAAACAAGAACCCACTAAATACTCTGTAAGAATCAAATTAGTGTAGGAATCCTCACGCTTGAATCTGAACTTTTGATAATTCAGTTAATCCAATCAAGGAACTCCTCAAGACACATAAATCTTGTTATGGTTGCCTGAGTGAGTTATGATCTTCATTCATGGAAAAGATGCACTCAAATGCGTTTGTATTGTCTATGTCTTTTAGCAGACCTTTGTGGCATACGCCAGCGTGTTATCTTTCGTTATTCAACCAAATTAAACTTCTTAGCTTTTGAGAACTGAAAAACCCAAGTGGCTCGAAAATATACAATACAATAGCTGGGAACCTGAGCTTTTTATTTCCGGAGGAGCCATTTTTACATTATTGCAAATCCCTGGCTTTTTACATAAGCAAAGTATCTTATTGCTACAGGAAACGGGCTTTTTTGAGTCAGTAATTATTGCAAAGCTGCTTACTATTGCGGTAAATGGCTTAATCGCAGGCTTTTCATTTCATCTTATTCTGCGAGGTTTTTGGATTGGAATGGTTTGTCTGAGTTACGTATTCCCCGAAGGAATTCGGCACGAAGTTATTGATACATTCCAGCCGATATATCGCGATAAAATTAAACGGTTGCGCGAGATGACCGACTTCGTGGTATTTTTAGAAAAAGCATGTAGCATTGTTTTCTCACTATCGTTCTTATTCTTTTTAGTGGTAATTGGCGTACTGATCGTTGGTTTAGTGATTGTACCACATAGTGCGCTCGAAGTTACATTAGGCGCACAGGTGTATCGGGTGTTACAGATAACTGCCTTAATCGTAGCGGCGCTTGGAGGTATTTACTTCATCGATTTTTTTTGCTTAGGAGCCATCAAACGGATCCGATGGTCTGCAAAATTGTATTACCCCATTTATGTAGTGTTTTCTACGTTAACCCTCGCCTTTTTATATAGAAATGCGTATTATACTTTCATAACGAATGTAAAAGTATGGCAATCGGTAGTAGCGATGAGTTCATTTTTACTGTTATCAGTAGGAATAACTTTAGTAAATGGAGAAATAATCACTAGTGTAAAAGATAGCCGACTTTACTTAATGCTTGAAAGCAAACAACATCAGTATATTTTCAAGCATTATGAGGATCAGCGTAAACCAGACCAACTGGTAGAAACGGCAAGCATCCCTTCAGAATTCTTAGACCAAGAAGATTACCTAAAAGTGTTTGTAGTTCATCGTAAACAGTTTGAACCATACATGATGCAAATTTGCCATCATGAGAGTATGGAACTTGCCGACGATGCCAAGCTTGCTTGCTTTAAAGCATTTTACCAACTCTATATAGATGGCAAACGAGTCCATGATATTCTTTGGCGCACCTACCAGCACCCAGAAACCAAGGAAAAAGGAATTATTGGCGTAACCGATCTTAGCAAGTTTGGTCGAGGTGCTTGCTCTGTAGAAGTAAAACTATCGTTACCCGAGGGTATTTCGTATGAAGAATACCCCCAAAATGTATACTCGAGCATCCCGTTTTGGAAAAAGTAACCTGTATGTTTGTAGCCGCTTTCCTTCGAACAAGTAAGAAAGCTTATGCGCCACAAATAGTTTTTTAATGATGTCTCAAAGAATTGATGCTGCCATAGCCGATTTATTGGAAGAAAAGTTCGAGCAGTTCAACCACCCCGATTTTATAGAAGATGACCCCATTAGCATACCCCATCAGTTTACGAAAAAACAAGATATCGAAATAGCTGGCTTTTGGGTAGCCATGTTAGCATGGGGGCAACGGAAAACCATCATACAAAAAGGGCAAATGCTGATGCATCTTATGGGAAATAGCCCACACGATTTTATCAAAAACCATTCGGAAAACGAACGGAAGAAGTTTCTCAACTTCAAGCATAGAACGTTTAATACTACCGATACACTGTATTTCTTAGAGTTCTTACAACAGCACTACCGCCAATACGATAGTTTAGAAAGTGCTTTTACTGAGGGGGGAGTTTCCGACATGCCAACTGTAGAAATAGCTTTAACACGTTTCCACCATTACTTTTTTAGTTTGCCCGATGCACCTATCCGTACGCGCAAGCACATCGCCACACCTCAGCGTAAATCGGCTTGTAAACGGCTTAATATGTTTTTGCGATGGATGGTACGCCGCGATAAAGCAGGCGTCGATTTTGGCATATGGCATGCGCTACGCCCTGAGCAACTCGTTTGCCCCTTGGATTTGCACGTAGAGCGAGTAGCCAAAAAACTGCGGCTACTTACACGAAAACCCACCGATTGGCAAGCTGCAACCGAGCTTACCGATGCTCTGAGAACTCTAGATCCTGTGGATCCCGTGAAGTACGACTACGCCCTTTTCGGGCTTGGCCTCGAGGGGTTTGCAACATAGCAGACACAAATTCCCTAAAACTAAGGGATTTACATAATATGTAGAATACGTGATATTTGTATGAATTAAATCTACCATTTAGCCAGCTATGAAAATAAGTAAGTCAGGTTTCACCCAGTGAGACCTGGCTTTTTAGTATCAGGTGCTCAATAAGCAACGCCACATTATAGGCTTCGCAGTGATAGTGTAGCCATGTGAAACGTTTTGCGGCAATCCAATGCGCTAAAGGGTTTTGATAAGCCGTCATCAGCCCGATAATAAAATGGCTAAAGCGTTCTTTAGGATTAGGAAGTTTAAAGTTAGGGGCACTTTCTCCCAACTTCATTAAAGCATTGCTTAATAGTAGCTCGCGCATCGAAACTCGATTTGCACATATTTGGGCTCGAATATCGTTTGCCAACTTAGTGCGCCACTTTATGGCAAATTGTGTGTCGTAAGAAGCCAGCTTTGCGACATGATAGAGAATGGAAGGGGTAGTCGGATAATGATGCGATACAGCGTACGGATTCGAAATATGCCAATTTTTAAGCAGTACATGTTCAATCAAAGCTATTGCTTCTAAATCGCAATGGTCTTTAGGTAAACCATAACTTCGAAAGCAACATAAAATATTACAGAGTACACATACATCAAACTCATAATACATGTGCAGCCCCGACCAGGTGGTATAGGTACGATAGCCCTGTAAGGCTTTAGGAGGATGTTTTACAGTTTTTCTGATTGTATTCACGTGGAGATATGCTCTTCGTTTTAGCCCGTATACTGCAGGCAAATCATGTGGTTTTGCCATGAAGGCTAAAGCGGTATCATCCAAATCATCAGGAATATAGAAATGTGGGTTTTTGAATAACAACCAACTGTTAGGGAAGGCTTGCTTTGGATGTTCTTCCCAAAAGTTATAAGTAATGCCTCCTGCTTTGTTTTGATACTTATGAAAACTTTTGTAAGCAGTATGTATGATTTTATCAGCAAGTTCAACGATTTGATTATCCCACATTGGCGCTTGGAGTTGCTTTAGAATCACAACAATTAACGAAGAAAAAAAAAGTGTTTGATCGGCGCGCTGGTAGCGCCAGCCTTCATAATATCGTATGGATGGAAAAACGCCTTTTGGTAAAGAATGGGAAGGGTTTTCTTGATACTCCGCTAATCGTTGAAGTAAAATGTTGATTTTCTGCATATAAAATTTCAGTGAGAGGTTTGTGAAGTAATTTTATATTCCTACTTTTGCACTCCTTTTAAAGAATTAAAGGGCAACGTATGTCTTTTATTCTTTGAAAATTAAACGTTTATACTTGAGTAATACGACGAGCCATGCCAGGATTAATAGGAAAGAAAATAGGAATGACCAGTGTGTTTGATGAGAACGGTAAAAGCGTTGCTGCAACCCTCATTCAAACAGGAAACTGCGTAGTGACGCAGTTGAAAACTGAGGAAAAAGACGGGTACACATCCGTTCAATTAGCTTTCGACGACGCAAAAGAGAAAAATACTCCAAATGCGTTGCAAGGCCATTTTAAGAAAGCGAACACTACTCCTAAGCGAAAAGTAGTAGAGTTTAAAGACTTCAATGAGGTTAATCTAGGAGATACACTCAATGTAGCCGATGTGTTTGCAGAAGGAGAGTTCGTAGATATTTCAGGAATTAGTAAAGGGAAAGGCTTTCAAGGAGTTGTTAAGCGCCATAACTTCGGAGGGGTAGGTCAGTCAACGCACGGTCAGCATAACCGTTTGCGTCACCCGGGTTCTATTGGAGCCTGTTCTTATCCTGCTCGTGTTTTCAAGGGGCTTAAAATGGCAGGGCGCACCGGTAATGATAAAGTTAAGATTGAAAACCTAAAGGTGCTACGTATATATCCGGAGAAAAACTTACTTCTAGTAAGCGGTTCAGTACCGGGCGCAAAGAATTCATATGTAATTATTGAAAAGTAAAACTGTCATGGAATTACCCGTTATCAATACAAGCGGCAGCGAAACTGGCAAAACAGTAAGTTTGCCCGACAACGTTTTTGGAATTACTCCTAACGACCACGCCATCTATCTCGATGTTAAGCAATATTTGGCAAATCAACGTCAGGGTACGCACAAGTCGAAAGAAAGAGCTGAAATATCTGGTTCGACCCGCAAACTGAAAAAGCAGAAAGGCACTGGCACAGCTCGTGCAGGCAGTATCAAATCGCCTATTTTTAGAGGTGGGGGTCGCGTTTTTGGACCACAGCCGCGCAGTTATAGTTTCAAGTTGAATAAGAAGCTTAAACAGCTAGCTCGCCGCTCGGCACTCGCTTATAAAGCAACAGACTCTAAGTTGTTAATTTTAGAAAACTTTTCGTTTGAAAAGCCGCAGACTAAGGAGTATGCTACGCTTCTTAAAAATCTTGAATTGGCAGGAAATAAAACACTTTTGGTGTTACCAACCAAAGATGATAACGTGTATTTATCATCTCGTAACTTGCCAAAAACCAAAGTAGTTACTGTAGACTCTCTGAATACCTATGATATTCTTCATGCAGATACATTAATTGTATGTGAGGGTACTGTAGAGAATTTTTCAACCTTTTAAGTTTCCCTAGCGATGCAAGTATTATTGAGACCAATTATTACAGAAAAAGCCACAGAAGGTAACGAAGAGAGTGTCTTTGTGTTTGAAGTAAACAGAAAGGCAAACAAGATTCAAATTAAGAACACAATCGAAAGTGTGTACGGAGTAAATGTGGAGAGCGTTCGTACAGTAAATGTTGCTGGGAAATCAAAAACTCGTTTTACAAAAGCCGGTTTGATTGAAGGAAGCAGTCGCTCATTCAAAAAAGCCTACGTAACATTGGCTGAAGGCGAAATGATTGATATTTACGAAGGCACAGAAGAATAGTAAAATCGATAGCTAGTGATTACTAGCTATTTGACTTAATATCACAGATTAATCAATTAAGGAACCTCTGTTTATCCGAGAAACAAACAGAACAACAAATTTTACAATGGGTGTTAAAAAATTAAGGCCAATTACCCCCGGTACGCGCTATAGAATAGCTCCAACGTTTGATGAAATCACTAAATCAACCCCGGAGAAATCTTTATTAGTACCAAAAACTCGTTCGGGAGGTAGAAACCACACAGGTAAGATGACCATGCGATATATTGGTGGCGGTCATAAAAAGAAATATCGCGTTATTGATTTTAAACGGCAACGCCATGGCATTCCGGCTGTTGTAAAAGCTATCGAGTACGATCCAAACCGTACAGCTCGTATTGCACTGCTTTATTACGTAGATGGGGTTAAAGCTTACATGCTAGCTCCTGAAGGATTACAAGTAGGGCAACAGGTGGTTTCAGGACCCGACGTTACTCCCGATGTAGGCAATGCTCTTCCACTCGGCTCAATTCCAGTGGGTACTATTGTACATAATGTAGAGGTTCGCCCCGGTCAAGGTGGCAGCATGGTACGTAGTGCGGGTGCTTATGCGCAATTGTTAGGGCGTTCTGGCAAGTATGCATCATTGAAATTACCCTCAGGCGAAACACGAATGGTACTTTCGACTTGTTATGCAACGGTAGGTACTGTTTCGAACGGCGATCATATGAATGTTCGCTTAGGAAAAGCAGGACGCAGCCGCTGGTTAGGTAAGCGCCCTCGCACACGTGGTGTAGCCATGAACCCTGTGGATCACCCTATGGGAGGTGGTGAAGGACGTTCTTCAGGCGGACATCCAAGGTCTCGTAACGGGTTGTACGCAAAAGGACAGAAAACCCGTAATAAGAACAAGTACTCTAATCGTTTAATCATTAGCAGAAGAAAAAGTAAGAAATAATGGCTAGATCACTGAAAAAAGGACCATATATTGACTTTCGCTTAGAGAAGAAAGTTGATAAGATGAATGATTCTGGAAAAAAAACGGTCATAAAAACATGGTCAAGACGCTCCATGATTTCTCCTGATTTTATAGGGCATACCTTTGCAGTACATAACGGAAATAAGTTCATCCCGGTATATGTTACGGAAAACATGGTAGGGCATAAGCTAGGTGAGTTTGCCCCTACGCGTAATTTTAGAGGTCATATTGCTAAAAAAGATAAAGGAAAGAAATAATGGAAGCGATAGCAAAACTGAAAAATTCGCCAATAGCGCCACGCAAAATGCGCTTAGTAGTCGATACGATTCGTGGGAAAGATGTTAATACAGCTTTGAATATTCTTCGCTTTCAGTCGAAAGCAGGTTCTCCTGTGATTGAAAAGCTACTTCTTTCGGCAGTATCTAATTGGGAGCAAAAAAATGAAGATGTTTCTATTGAAGATGCTAATCTTTTCGTGAAAGAAGTATATGTTACGGAAGGGCGTACCTTGAAGCGTTTTCGTCCTGCACCTCAAGGGCGTGCACATCGCATTCGTAAGCGCTCTAATCATGTAACTTTAGTAGTTGATGCCTTGAACATTGATAGCTTAGTAAGTGAGCCCTTGCAAGAAGAAGAATCAAATACAGACACTCAAAACGAATCATAATTCATGGGACAAAAAGTTAATCCAATAGGTCTACGTTTAGGCTTTGTAAGAGGATGGGAATCTAGCTGGTATGGAGGAAAAGATTTTTCTGATAAACTCATCGAAGATGAACAAATTAGAAAATATGTGGCAGCACGTTTACCAAACCCGCGAGCAGGAATTTCTCGCGTAATTATTGAGCGGACTTTAAAACGCTTGACACTTACCATCAATACTGCGCGCCCCGGAGTAGTAATCGGAAAAGGTGGAGCAGAGGTCGATAAAATTAAGGAAGAGCTTAAAAAGCTTACCGGAAAAGATGTTCAAATAAATATTTTTGAAATCAAGCGCCCTGAGTTAGATGCTAAATTAGTAGGCGAGTCTATTGCACAGCAACTTGCTAATCGAGTGTCGTATCGCCGTGCAATGAAGCAGGCAATCTCTAATGCAATGCGTGTTGGAGCAAAAGGTATTAAAGTTAAAGTATCGGGTCGTTTAGGAGGAGCAGAGATGGCACGGGTAGAAACGTATAAAGAAGGGCGCATCCCTTTGCATACAATTCGTGCTGATATCGATTATGCAATCTCTGAGGCACATACAGTGTATGGTAAAATAGGGATTAAAGTTTGGATCTTCAAGGGCGAAGTATTTGGGAAACGCGACTTAAGCCCAAATGCCGCGACGAATACACCAAAACGCGAAGGAAGTAGAGGTACAGGTCCGCGTAAGAAAGGAGCGGGAGAGCGAAGAAAAAGAAAAAACTAATGCTTTTTGAGTAAAGATTTGATTTAGTAGAGCCTAAAATACAGATGTATTTTAGGCTCTACAATTTTATAGCTTGATGCCAATCAACAAGATGTCGTCGCACTGAGTAGTATCTTTCATGTGATTGGCTAGTTTTTTTAGAATTTGCTTTTGCATGTCAGGAGAGTATTGAAAAATATTGGCTAAAAGTTGTTCTAGTTGCGTTTGAGTAGACCATTTCGAGTGTACACTGTTTTTCTTGCTATCCATCGGTACATGTAATTGTCTTGTATCTTTAAGAATACTAATTGTATCGTTATCGTGGCGATATAAGCACTTAAGTGTTTGAAAGTACACATTTGATAGTATAATATGTGTTTGCCATTCGTCACCGAAAGCGCAGAAGGCTTTTGAAACTTTATGCGATATAGGTAAACTAGTTATGTAATGAATAGCGAACAATCACGGTTTATAAAACCGAATCGCTCTGTAAAAAGTAACTCAGCAGCTAGTCAACTGTTTACGATTCTTTAAGCCGTTTGAGGTTTCGGCTCGCCCATGTATGAATAATATGGGGTACAATTACTGTAAAAAACCAGACAGCAAGTATTTGGTAAAAGTCGTTTAGAAAAAAATAGCTTAGAACGATGAGCACAAAGCCAAATATCATAGTGAGGCTAGCATACCGCCTAATTTTTTTCCACTTCTTGGTTTGCTGATGCTGTTGTAAATCGTGGCTCATTTCCTGTTAAACAATCTATTACTTATAAAGCATGTCTTACAATCGGTTACTAAAGCTAGGGAGTTTTGCCTTTGTATGGAAATCATCGAGTTGCTTAAATGCTCGGAACGGAATGGTTGGAACGTTATGATTTGCAAATCCCTAAAAATAGCGTAATCTAATTAAGCAAAACCTATAATCAATAAATTTTGGAATAAATCCATTGTTTCTACAGAACTTCGCACTCGTTATCTAAAATACAATACACTTTCGTTTGAAGTGCTCAAAGCGATATGAAAAAAACCGCTCTTTTTACACCTCAATTTATATTGTTGTGTGCTAGTAACTTTTTGTTTTTTGCTAGTTTCAATATGATTATACCGGAGTTGCCTGCCTATCTCAGTGCTTTAGGAGGCGAAGATTACAAAGGCTTAATCATTGCATTGTTCACCTTAACTGCGGGACTTTCCCGTCCGTTTAGTGGGAAGCTCGCCGATAACATAGGGCGCGTTCCCGTGATGCTTTTTGGCGGGTTTGTATGCGTAGTTTGTGGGGTTTTATATCCGATGCTTGGTACAGTTTGGGGGTTTTTACTACTTCGTTTTTTTCATGGGTTCTCCACAGGTTTTCAGCCTACGGGGCAAACCGCTTATATTGCCGATATAGTCCCTCCTCATAAACGAGGAGAAGCCATGGGGATTATTGGTTTTATGAGCAGTATCGCAATGGCATTTGGGCCAGTGCTTGGGAGTAGTTTAGCCTTATATTATTCTATGGATGCTATGTTTTATGTTTCTTCGTTCTTTGCATTTTTAGCTGCATTAGTTGTTATCCGAATGCCGGAAACATTGCATCAAAAAAAGAATTTACAGTTAGAGCATGTTGTTATACGTCGGTCAGAAATTATAGATGTAGGCGTATTTCCTGCTGCCTTTGTATGGATGCTGTGTGTGTTTTCTTTCGGAGTAGTCCTTACGCTAATTCCGGATGTTACCTCCTTTCTTGGAATAGAAAATAAAGGGACTTTCTTCGGCATTTTTACACTTTCTTCTTTGTTAGTTCGCTTGCTAGCTGGTCGTTTGTCAGATCTTGTTGGGCGAGTAAAAGTTCTAAAAGTATCTTGTTTAGTACTTACGCTTTCCATGATAATGCTAGGAGCCTCAACATCAGTGCTTTGGTTCTATGCCTCAGCAGTTTTATTTGGTATAGGTGTAGGAATTAACTCGCCAACGGTAATGGCGTGGTTGATTGATCTTAGCGACGACCGCTACAAAGGCAGAGGCATTGCCACAGGTTTTATTGCTTTAGAGATAGGCATTGGCTGTGGAGCTTTAGCTGCCGGATGGATGTATGGCAACAACGCTGCAAACTTTGCCAATGCCTTTTGGTTTGCTAGTGGCTTAGCCTTTGTTGCGTATTTGTATTTGCTATTTTATAGCAGTGTGCATCAGAAAAGAAAGCTAAAAGCGGTTGCGGCTTAAACTCCAAAGCGATAGCCGTATAATTCGTAAATCTTAGCTTTTGGAAGCTCATCTACACGTACTTTCATGGAAACATCTTCCTGAGGACGGTTTGCTCCGTTCGTTGGTTCGGCGGCAATTTTATCAATCACCTCTAAGCCATCAATCACTTTCCCAAAAACAGTATACTCACCATCGAGTGGCGGGTATCCCCCCGTTGAGGTATAAGTTTCTACTTGTTCAGCTGAAAAATCTTTTTCTAAAGTTACATTGAACGTACGTTGTATTACATCTTTTTGCCCTATCAAAAATTCTTGAATGGCTTTGCTATCCCCTGAATTCATAACCTCTTGGTATTCGCTACGCAAATTTTGATGCTCGGGCATTTGAACTAGCTGGGTAAAATATTGATAGAGCAAGTTGACATTCATTTTGAGTTGCTCTAGTTCTTCCTCGGTAAAGCGCTTCCCTTGTACAATGTAAAACTGACTGCCATTAGACTCTTTTTGTGGGTTCACATTGTCGCCTTTGCGAGCAGCAGCTAATGCTCCCTTTTCATGATATAAATTTGGTGAAAACTCTGCTGGTAGTGTGTAGCCCGGATCACCCATACCTAAGGGGGCATCGGGGGCAGCTCCTTTCGAAGTAGGGTCTCCACCTTGAATCATGAAGTTTGCAATTACACGGTGGAAAAGTGTGCCATCGTAGAATCCTTCGTTCGCAAGTTTGATGAAGTTTTGCTTGTGTTGCGGTGTTTCATCGTACAAAATTGCCTTCATAGTACCGTGCCGCGTTTCGATAGTTACCAAATAATCGGTTTCATTAGGAGCAAACGTAGGGGGTGGTGTCTGTTCGGCTGTTTGGGTTTCAGCATTATTATTTGCATTTTCTGTAGCGTTGGTTTGCTCAGTATTGCTTTGTTGGCAACTAAGCAAACAAAATAAGGTAACTAAGGCAAGAAATAAGAATTTGCGCGTCATCATACGAAATACAAAGGTTTATTAATTCAAATGAGATGATTTTCTTTTTGTATTGAAAAGAAAGTTAATGCATAGGTGAAGCTGGCTTTTCTTCTAGCAAGGCAACCTCCATTAGTCCTTCATGGTTAATTCCTAAAAGTGATACGCTTTGCAACGTATTCGTAAGCAAAGGATCGTAAGGGGCTTGTACGCGGACATAGTTTTCGGTAAAACCTTCCATCAAATTGTTCTGAACATCGTGTTCGAATAACACAATTCCCTTTTTCCCTACTTGCGATTCATAAAAAGCACGTTTCTTTTTGTGCGATAACCCTCGAAGCATTTTAGAACGCTGGTTGCGCACTTTTTGCGTTACAACCCCTTCCATTTCAATGGCTGGGGTATTGGCTCGTTCAGAGTAGGTAAATACATGTAGGTATGAAACTGCAAGATCATTCAAAAAATCGTATGTTTCTTTAAAAAGGGTCTCAGTTTCGCCGGGAAAGCCTGTAATTACATCTACCCCAATGCAGGCATGTGGCATACGGTTTCGAATATGGGCAATACGATCGCGATAGAGAGGGGTGCGATATCTCCGCCGCATCTTTTCCAAAATAAAATCGCTACCCGATTGTAGCGGTATATGAAAGTGAGGGACAAAGCGCTGCGAATCTGCTACAAAATCAATGATTTCGTCAGTAAGCAAGTTGGGCTCGATCGAAGAAATCCGAAACCTTTCTATACCTTCTATTTTATCTAACTCTCGGATAAGATCGAAGAACCTAAATTGCCGTTTACCTTCGATAATTCCAAAATCACCTAAGTTTACGCCGGTAAGCACTACTTCTTTCACATCGGTTTGGGCAATGGCTTGGGCTTGTTTTACCACAGCTTCTATGGTATTGCTCCGACTTTTTCCGCGAGCTAACGGAATAGTGCAAAACGAGCAGTTATAGTTGCAACCATCTTGTACTTTCAAAAAAGTGCGAGTACGATCGTTAATAGAATATCCACCGTGAAATACATTGGCTTCTTTAATATCGGAGGCAATTACTCGTGTTTCTTTCGGACGCACAAAGCCGTCGAGCAAATCAATAAGTTGAAATTTTTCCGCTGCTCCTAAAACCGCATCAACTCCTTCTATTTCGGCAATTTCTTTAGGCTTTAACTGGGCATAACAACCGATAATCGCCACGAAAGCATCAGGGGAAAATTTCCGAGCTTCTTTCACCACTTTCTTACATTTGCGGTCAGCATTTTCAGTTACCGAACACGTATTGATTATATAAATATCGGCAGGCTCCGTAAAGTCGACTCTTTCAAAACCACGTTTTTCGAATGTACGAGCAATAGTAGAAGTCTCTGAAAAGTTCAACTTACAGCCGAGGGTATAAAAAGCCACTTTTTTGGGCGAACTCATAGCAATAGGTTTAATTAGAAAATAGGAGGCAAAATTACTGATTTGCTTGGAAATCAGCTAAATGCCCATAATTTTAATTAGAAGTGTATAGCATGAACAGTGAGCTTCATAAAGATGTTTTTTATCAGTATCGACTATGATAAATATCATTTTCGTAAGAGATTGTAAAAGTTAGATTCGTTATAAATTTTGCATACACTAACTAAAAACTTCAAAAAAGGGCGCTGAAGCCTTATTTTTGCCTAAAATCACGAATAGCAATGACGCATAATTTCAAAGGAATTAGCCTCGCTCATCAGCATTCTCCACTTACTTTACGCGAAAGATTTTCCTTAAACGATGAAGGAATCTCGCGCACCTTACAGCAATTGAAAGAAGCCTTGGGTATTACAGAGGCACTCGTAGTGTCTACCTGTAACCGTACTGAAGTATACTATGCTGCTGAAGAAAATCATGCGGTGGACATCGTAAAACTACTATGTATAGAGGCGCAAGTACCTTTTACAGAAAGCCTGATAGGTTATTTTAAACAGTTGAACGATAACGAGGCTGCCGTAAAACATTTATTTCGAGTAGCGATAGGGCTTGAGTCGCAAGTAGTAGGCGATTTGCAAATTAGCCATCAGATAAAGCGTGCGTATCAAGCTGCCGCAGATGCCGATATGGCAGGACCGTTCCTCCATCGGTTAATGCACACCATTTTCTTTACTAATAAAAAAGTAGTACAAGAAACCCCATTCCGCGATGGGGCGGCGTCCGTATCGTATGCAGCGGTTGAAATGGTAGAAGAACTGACCGCTGAGCTATTAGCTCCCAAAATTTTAGTGCTAGGCGTTGGTGAAATAGGTGCAGACGTTTCACGGCACTTAAAAGAGCGCGAAGTAGGCTATGTGCATATCGTAAATCGCACGTATGAAAAAGCACTCACCCTTGCTAATGAATGTGGCTTTGAAGCCGTGCCCTTCGACCAGGTTTGGCAAGAAATTGAAAAAGCTGACGTGATTATTAGTTCCATTAGTTTGAAAGAACCATTCATTACCAAAGCATCTATTGAAAAACTACATCTACTTTCTTTCAAATGCTTGATTGACCTCTCTGTGCCCCGCAGTATTGCCCCTGAAGTAGAGCAAATCCCCGGTGTGTTGGTATACAATATTGATGACATCCAGAACCGAGCCACTGCTGCTTTGAAAAAGCGCTTAGCCTCAATCCCCGATGTAGAAATGATTGTGAACTACGCCGTTGAAGAATTTAAAATATGGGCCAGAGAAATGATTTTTTCGCCTGCTATACAAAAATTTAAAGAGGCGCTCGAACAAATCCGACAAGAGGAAATGCGCCGTTTTATGAAAAAAATGGACGAAAATGAGGCAAAGACAGTAGAAACCATCACAAAGAATATTGTAAATAAAATTATTCGCATGCCGGTAATGCAACTAAAGGCAGCATGCAAACGAGGAGATGCAGAAAATTTAGCGTATGTACTACAAGATTTGTTTAACTTAGAACAAGATTCTGTAGCATCAAAGAAATAAATATATCAGATTCCGTTTAACGGAAACGCCCACAATCCTATATGGTTGTGGGCGTTTCATTTTCAGGCATCGTGCTGTTTTAGTTACGAATTCGTTATTTTAGAAACAAATAGGCGAAAGCAATACATGCAATTGTTCAAAATCAATACCGCTAGTTTCAAAACCCGGCTTATCTTCAGCTTTGTAATGGCAGGGCTCGTTACCTTAGTGTTGGTAGTGGTAACGATTACCCAAATGGTTTCCATTGTAGAACTAGAAAACGATATCGTACAAGTACGTCAGCCTACGCAAGTATACTTGCAGACCTTAAAAAGCAGTGTACAAGAAAGCATGTATGTTACTTCTACAAACTTTGAAGAGGATAAAACACAACGCCGCGTAAAATGGGATGAAACATGGAACAATAATATACAGCCTTCACTCGATTCTTTGCGTAGTTTACGGAAAGCATGGACATCTTCACAAGCTGCTGATACCTACCGAAAACTAGAAAAATATATTCAGGAAATGAAGCCCCTTCAAAACGATTGTATGGTGTTCCTTAATCGGTCTGAACGGTTTGGCTTACCCCCCGGCGACGAATATTACTTAGCTAAAGAACGATTAGTAACCCTGCACGCTAACGTAAAGCAACTCATAGAAGAGTTGATGGATCTGCAAAAAATTAGTATTGAGCGCGATGCGGCACTCGTAGAAACAGAGTTAAAGCGTTTTCGAAGTACTGAGCTTATTTTATTATTTATAGCGTTTACCGTTGGTATTTTAATCGCTTGGTACGTATCGCGAGGAATTCTAATACAAATACGCCAAACTCGCGATACCATCATGGTGCTGAGTAGCGGAAACTTTCCGAAATCAATACCTCATTTTGATAACGAACTCCGTGAAATTATTCATAGTATTGAGCTTTTAGTCGAGAATTTTAAGAAACTCAAAAGCTTTGCACTCCAAGTGGGTGAAGGTGATTTCGACAATACTACCACCGTATTTGATGAAACTGGCGAACTCGGCATAGCCCTTGAACAGATGCGGAGTAGCCTCCACGAAGTATCGGAAAAAGAGCAAAAACGGGCATGGCAAAACAGGGGAATTAGCAAGTTTGTAGAAATCCTTCGGGAAAATAATGACGATTTAAAACTCCTAGGCGATGAGGTCATCCGTAACTTAACCCAATACCTGAACTGCAATCAAGGTGGAATTTACCTTGCACAAAATGCCGAAGAAACATATCCTATACTCGAGCTGGTTGCTTATTATGCTTTTGAAAAGAAAAAATTTATTCGGCAACAGTTTGATAGCCGTGAAGGCCTCATTGGCCAGGCATTTCGCGAACGTCAGCTGATTCATCTTACTGAAATTCCCGAAGAGTATGCATTAATTACTTCGGGAGTTGGAGGCGCACGCCCCAAAAGCCTTATCATTTCTCCCCTCAAAGTCAACGACTTAGTGTTTGGTGTAGTTGAGATGGCTTCCTTTCATTTTTTTGAAGATTACCAAGTTGAGTTTATTGAGAAACTCTCTGAGAATATAGCTGCTACCTTCGCTAATGTGCAAATGAACGTACAAACTAGAGCACTATTGCGAACCTCACAGCAGCAGGCAGAACAAATGCGCTCGCAAGAAGAAGAAATGCGCCAAAACCTGGAAGAACTACAAGCTACACAAGAAGAGATGCGGCGAAAAGCAGCTTTATTAGAAATAAGCGATACAAAAAGTAAAGCTTTTTTTGAAGGAGCAATCAATCCCATTTTCTTTTTAGATAAAGACGGTGCTATCGACGAAATGAATGCCTCAGCAGAAGATTTATTCGAACAGAAAATTCAAGTGATGAAGGGTAAGTCGTTCAACGAGTTATTAGGACGCTCTTTCAAAGAAGCAATTGGTAAAATGCAACATGCTACTGTTGAAACTTCCAAGGGGACTATTCAGCTTGATTTTTATGTAAAAGAGTCCGTATTATCAAACTCAGTTTTTTACATTGCCTACTTACGCGATGTAACTGCTCTGATGCAAGAGCGTGAGGCTAACCGCATGAAAGTACATTCTTTACAAGAAAAAATTGAAAGAACCATCCATGAGCAGCAACAGACGCTGCTAAAACAACGCAAAGAACAAGAACACCGGTTGCAGCAAACAGCGCAAAAAGTAGAAGAGGTTACGCATACGGCTACTCAGTGGAAAGATTATGGCAGTTTCTTGGAAAAGGTGCTCAATGGCATTCCATTGCCTATAGCATGGAAGGATGCCTCCCTGAAGTTTATGGGTGCCAATAACGCTTTTATGCATTTAGCAAGCACAGTTCGTATTGACTATTTAAAAGGGAAAAGCTACGAGTCTACTCCGTGGGCAGCACATGCAGAAAGATTAAAGCAAATTGAGCAAGAAGTATGGCTTAGTGGGAATTCGTTCTCTCTCTCAGCTACCGACGAACTATCCGATGTGCCTTCTTTACAATGGATACCGATTAAAAGAAAAGCAGATGGCGAAGTAACAGCTCTTGTCGTAATTCAACAGCTTGCTGCCCAACCTACCCAAGATGCTCAGTGGACAACATACAAAACAGAAATAGCCCGTGTGCAAAAAGCTATACAGCAGTTGATTGGCTAGTAATCGATAATTTTAAAATCGCCGATAAGTTTGAAGCCTTTTATACGTAACACACTTTGGTTAGGAGGTTTAGGCGGCTCTTCCTCAATTTTTTTACCGGTGAGTTTCCCTAAAAACTTTGATAAATCTCTACGTTTTCTTCGTTTAAACTCTCCAATCACATAAATCAAGTTCCTCTTTTCTACAATCATCCCTTCAGGAACAAGAATTTTAGTATCGCCTATTAAAGAAAATTGATTGATTTCTATATAGCGGTCATCGCCGATAGCGCGCAGATCGATAATCGTATCGCCTATTCCGTTAAACATTTGTACTGGTTCTTCGCCGATATCGGCATCGGTAATGTTGAAATCGCCAATGAGCGAAAAGTACCCCTTTTCAGGAACGTATGTATTGGGGGTAGGTCTGTTATGTTGTGGGTTGGGCGGTTGCTGGTATGGAGTGCGTTGGATAAGCTGGTAGCGGTTGGGGAAATCGTATACGGTATCTTCCAACTCGTCGATGTAAGAAGCTTGGTAAGCAAGCTCAACACGTTTTTCGTAATCTTCGGTTTCAAGTTGTTGGTCTATATAAGCTTGAGAAAGAGCTTCTAGTACACGTTCGCGCATTTTTGGAAGTCCAAATTTTACCGATTTTCGGTTGGGTAACTCAGGGGTATCGTCGGAGTGACTCATGATAATAAATATTAATATGTAGCGTAATAAATGTTAAGCTACAATTATTTGAATGTAATGTGTGTTTATTTGTATGAACGTGTTTACTAAAACCATTACAACTATGAAACGCATTATACAACTAATCGGATTAATTGGTCTTATCGGGCTGATTGGCTAAAAGCAGAACGAATTTACCAATACTATATAGGGCAGTTTATCTGCCCTATTTTTTTATCTTCTTCTTTTACGCTTTCTTCCTTTCTTTTCTTTATGCTGAGTATCGCGGTTTGAGTAGTGAGATACCGTTGGAAGGTGTACTTCAAACACTTTAGGGTTTTCTTCAACTTCTTTGCTAAGATCAGTAGCTCCTTTTGATAGCTTATTCAAATCGCTAATTAGTGAAGCATCATCGAGAACTTCTTTGTACCATGCGTGATAGAATGTTTTAATAGTACGCGCTAGTTGGATAAAAGCATCGTGCCGTTCGGTTTCATCTTCAATTTCCAGTACTTTTTGTATAGTAAGCTCTAGGTTTCGCCCATAGTGCTTTAAGTTTACTTCGCCTGAGCGGTACTCTACTTTTTCGGGCTTTTTGACAATAGCGTCTTTTTCTGGTGGTGGGAAAGGACCTTCGATGTCTAGTTGGAAGTCGCTCATAACATACATATGATCCCATACTCGTTGTAGGTTGTCGCTGTTTGCCTTAATGCTGGGGTTTAGTTGCGTCATGAGTTTGACTAACACAGCGGCTTGTTCACTTCGTTTTTCTTTGTCTTCTTGTTTGGCAATGAAGTTCACGAGCTTTTGTACATTTCTTCCATATTCTTTTAACAGAAGAGGCTCGCGGTTACTATTATATTCTAACTCCATGTAATATAGTTTTAAAGTATTGATATTAACTAAAGGGTGTTACTCAAGTTGCCTTGAAGTATAAGATAATACTGTAAGCTGTCCAAATAAAATTTTCACTAGCGAATCATGAGTTTGGCAAAACTGAGAATCAACGTCTTAGTGCCAAAATTATCAAATTCTATCATAGCACTTCGATCGTTTCCAAACTTTTCGATTCGTTGTACCGTGCCGAGTCCAAATTTGCTATGCTCCACTCGCATTCCTTCTTGTAGTAATTTAGGGTCGCTAGGCTTAAAATCAGGCGAAGTCCTCACTTTATTAGGCACGCGATGCTGGGGCTTGCGGATGAGGTTTCGGGCAAAGCTACCGGAAGCTCTACTTGCCTCTTGGTTACTCCAAGCACTATCTTTCACGCGCATATTCTGAATGTATTTTGGGTCGATTTCTTCGATAAATCGACTTGGTTCGCATAAGATAAGTTGCCCAAAGCGGTAGCGTTGCAATGCATACGAAATGGTTAAGTTGCTTTTTGCTCTAGTGATTGCAACATAGAACAAACGCCTTTCTTCTTCTAAATCTTCGCGCGATTCGAGCATTAGCTGCGAAGGAAACAAGTTTTCTTCTAACCCGGCTAGGTACACATGTTCAAACTCAAGACCTTTCGACATGTGGATGGTCATTAGGGTGACTGCATCATCTTTATTATCTTCTTCTGAAGAAGTCATTAAAGAAACTTCTTGTAAGAAAGCAGCCAGAGAAGTGTCTTCTGCTTCAGGATTGTCCACAAATGCTTTAATAGCGTTAAGCAGCTCTTGCAGGTTATCGTACCGAACTTTGCCTTCTACTGTTTTATCATCGTATAATTCTTTTAAAATGCCTGATTGCTTGGCAATGTTTGTGGCTACGGCAAAAGCATCGGTTGTTTCGAGCATTAGTTGAAACGAACGAATTTGCATAGCAAACTCTTCGACAAGTTTTGGCATTCGTCCACTTTTAAAATATTTATGTACATCTTGTACTACTTCCCATACAGACTTTTCGAGTTCGGCGGCCATCACTAAAATTTTGCTTACGCTGGTATTTCCAATACCCCGCTTAGGGTAATTTATAATGCGTTTGAATGCTTCAATATCTTGTGGATTTACTGTGAACTTTAGGTAGGCTAGTAAATCTTTCACTTCTTTTCGCTGATAGAAAGAAATCCCCCCAATGATTTTGTAGGCGATATTGAGGCGTCGAAGAGCTTCTTCTATCGCACGCGATTGAGCATTTGTGCGGTAAAGTACTGCAAAATCTTTGTTGGAAAGCCCATTTTGCATTTTCTCTTCAAAAATTGAGGTGGCGATAAGTCTGCCTTCCTCAGAGTCGGTTGCAGTTTTTAGTAATGCAATGGGTCGCCCTTCTGCATTTGATGTCCAAACGTTTTTAGGAAGTTGAGCGGTATTATGCCTAATTACAGAATTGGCTGCATTTACAATGTTAGAAGAAGAACGGTAGTTCTGCTCTAGTTTAATTACACGTAAGTCGGTATAGTCTTGCTCAAAATTGAGTATGTTCTGAATATTAGCTCCTCGAAACGCGTAGATACTCTGTGCGTCGTCGCCTACAACACAAATGTTCTGATGTCTAGCCGCTAATTTTCGAGTAATATTATATTGAGAGATGTTCGTGTCTTGAAACTCATCGATGAGTACATGTCGGAATTTGTGTTGGTATTTGTTAAGCACATCTAAATGCTTTTCAAAAAGTAGGTTGGTGTTAAACAGGAGGTCGTCAAAATCCATGGCATTTCCTTTGAAACATCGCAGTGCATACTCTTTATAGATTTCTGCTATTTTAGGTCTTCCGGAGTTTTCGTCTTCTAGCATATGATCGGGGTCTGCCATATATTGACGCCAAGAAGTTAGGTTGTTTTTTGCCTTAGAAATTCGAGAGAAAACCACGTTGGGTTTATATAGCTTATCGTCTAAGTTTTTCTCTTTCACAATGGTTTTAATAAGTGATTTGGAATCGTCGGCATCGTAGATAGTGAAATTGCTCTGATACCCCAACTTTTGAGCCTCGAAACGAAGAATTTTAGCAAAAACCGAGTGAAATGTGCCCATCCATAAGTTTTTGGCTTCATTGCCTACTACTTTTTGAATGCGCTCTCGCATTTCGCGTGCAGCTTTGTTAGTGAAAGTTAGCGAGAGTATCTGGAAAGGCTCTATACCGTGTTCAATCAAAAAAGCGATGCGATAAGTAAGTACTCGTGTTTTACCGGAACCGGCTCCTGCAATAATCATCATAGGGCCTTCTGGCGCCGTTACGGCTTCGCGTTGTGGTTCGTTAAGGCTTTCGAGGTAATGCATACGTGGAATATTTTTTAAAAGAAAGAGCCCTCTTTTAGTGGCTCATTACTGTAGCAATTAGCAATGTGTACTTGCTGTGTTAAGATATTATATCTGCTGAGGGCTAAAGACAAACTTACATAGCAAGGCTCAAAAAAGAGCAGATTCTGCGTAGGTTTCTAATTGCGCCTTAGTTTTAGATCATACAAAAAAACCTCATTGTGAGCGAAAACGATGAGGTTTTATCGGGTTGTGCACTTTAAGTGAACACCTAAAAGAAAGCATCCAAACTTCCTCCATATCCCTTCCCGATGAGGTAGACGGCAAGCCCGAGTATAATAGAGATAATGGCGCTAATTGGTGAAAATAAGATGGAGATAATCCCTAAAATGATTACAATAGCACCAGCTAGCACTACCACATCTTCAAATGTTACCTCATCGATATCGCGAACCCCCTTTTTAGCGAGCCTCCGTTTTATTTTATCTTCTTTTTTAGCCCAAACTTTTTGGAGCTTTTCCAGCGTACGTTTTTCTTTAGCTGATAGAACTTCGGTAGAGTTTTTTTCGGGTTCTTCTGTTAACGATGCATGAATAATTGGTAGTGGTTCAGATTGTGTGGCTTGCTCAACTTTTGCCGCAGGGCTGCTTTCCTCTAGGTTGGTTGTGTTTGCATAGCTAATAGTGCCAAGCAAAAGTAGTAAGAATACAGTTTTTAAAAATTTCATAGAGCAATAAAGCTTTGTTTCTTTTTTTTAAGACATAGCACTTCTTCGAAGGGCTTCTTAGTCGCCCAAAAATTTAGGAAGCGCTGTTTCATATAATTCAATAGCTTCTTTCAAATTCATTACCTGGCTACCATCAATTGTAAAATATGGTGTTTCAGTTACTTCGCCTAGGTAGGTAGCTTCAGTACCTACAATCGTTTCAAAGGCATCTTTTTGTTCAGGAGATACAGATACCACGATACGGCTTTGGCTTTCGCCAAATAGAAATGCATCTTTTCGGAAGTTTGGGTTGGTAGTAATCTGAAAACCAAGTTTTGCAGGCATTGCAGATTCAGCTAGTGCTATAAACAAGCCTCCGTCAGAAATATCATGTGCTGATTGGATGGTTTTTGTTTGAATCAGTTTTTTGAGCAGTAGTTGTATGTCGTACTCATAATTCAGGTCGAACCAGGGCGTAGGGGAGGCTTTCACCCCTACAAACGAGTATAGGTACTCAGAGTTAGAAATACAGTTTTTAGATTGTCCTAATTGATAGATTAGATCGCCGGAGTTTTTAAAATGAAGGGTCATTTTATGGTCATTTCCTTCAAGAAGTCCTAACATCCCAATGGTTGGAGTAGGAAATACAGGACCCTCGTCAGTTGATTGATTATAAAAGCTAACGTTGCCTCCGGTAACAGGGGTGTTAAATTTTTCGCAGCTCTTAATCATGCCTTTGATGGCACCAACAAACTGCCAGTAGACTTCCGGAACATACGGGTTGCCAAAGTTTAGACAGTTAGTAATAGCAACTGGTTCACCTCCTGAGCAAACAATATTGCGAGCGGCCTCTGCTACGGCAATGGCACACCCTTCTTCGGGGTCAGCGTTTACGTATCGGCTGTTACAGTCTACAGTTATCACAATATTTTTATCTGTGCCCTTTACATTTACTACTGCAGCATCGGCAGGTTGGTTGGTAGAGGTATTTGCTGTCCCTACCATAGAGTCATACTGATGGTAAATCCACGCTTTTGAGGCGATGTTAGGATGCGATAACAAATGGCGGGCAATTGTTCCAATCTCAGAAGGTTCTTTTATGGTATCGATGGAAAACGTTTGGTATTCTTGGTAATACGCAGGTTCTTTATAGTCGCGATGGTATACGGGAGCACCGCCACCGAGAACTAAATCGTGAGCTGGAACGTCTGCAACCACTTCTCCTTGAAAGTGGAAGCGTAATCGTTGAGTATCGGTAACTACCCCAATTTCAGCACAGTTTAAATCCCATTTCTCAAAAATATCTTTTATTTCTTTTTCAAACCCTTTTTTAACTACTACGAGCATGCGCTCTTGCGACTCAGACAATAAAATTTCGAAGGGTTTCATGTCGGGTTGTCGTAGTGGGACTTTATCGAGCCAAATTTCCATGCCATGTTCTCCCTTTGCCGACATCTCTGAGGTAGAACACGTAATACCAGCAGCTCCCATGTCTTGAATACCAACAATATGACCGGTGTCAATAATTTCTAAGGTAGCTTCAAGGAGTAGTTTTTCTTGGAATGGGTCTCCAACTTGTACAGAAGGGAGGTCTTTAGCAGAGTCTTCAGTGAGGTCGCCGGAAGCGAATGTTGCTCCATGGATACCATCTTTTCCTGTGGCTGAGCCTACAATAAATACGGGGTTGCCAACGCCATGTGAAGTAGCTGAAACTACTTTGTCGTGTGATACAATTCCTGCTGAGAACGCATTTACTAAAGGATTTACATTATAGCTTTCGTCGAAATAAACTTCACCACCGACTGTCGGAACACCAAACGAGTTGCCATAATTACCAATTCCTTTTACTACGCCTTTAATTAGCCATTGCGTTTTAGGTAACGAAGGGTTTCCAAAACGAAGTGAATTGAGTTGAGCAATAGGGCGTGCTCCCATTGTGAAAATATCACGATTAATACCTCCAACGCCAGTTGCAGCACCTTGGTAAGGCTCAATAGCTGAAGGATGGTTATGTGATTCAATCTTAAAACTGCAAGCAAGACCATCGCCAATGTCGACAAGGCCTGCATTTTCTTCCCCTGCTTTAGCGAGCATACGAGGTGAGTCTTTAGGGAGCTTTTTTAGCCAGATGATAGAGTTTTTGTAAGAACAATGCTCTGACCACATTACCGAAAAGATACTGAGCTCCGTAAAATTAGGATTGCGCCCTAGTATTTCTTCTATGCGATCAAATTCTTCATCTAAAAGCCCTAGCTTTCGAGCGACTTCGTAATTGGTTGTTTCCATAATATTGATTGCCCTTTTAGGTTGGAGAGAGAAAGAAATCTTCCCTCTCAAGAAGGCGTAAAATTAGAGAAATTTTACGGAAACAAAGTGCATGAAAAAAGGCTGTTCTACAAATGAAAACAGCCTTTTCCAAATTATACTACTAATTAGTAGTTGACCTTATTCGCCAGCATCTTCTGTTTCGTCGCCATTTGTAACACGCGATGCTTTAGTAAGTTTGAATGCCTTAAGGAATTCTTGATAAGAGTCTTCAAATGCTTCCCCTGCAGCTTCGTAAGAGTTCATCGCATTGGCTAATAGTCCGTTTTTTGCAAAGAACTCGGCACGCAAATAATGATTAATTGGCGTATCTTCTGAAGAAAACTTGCCCAACTCTTTTGTGAGTTCGTCTGCATTACGCTTAGGGAGCTTCAGCCCTTGCTCTTCTGACTTCAAATCATCATTCGCAATTACTTGATACTTGAGCAATTTCATATCAAAGGGGTCTAGCTCAGACAAATCAAGTGTTACAGAGTTTCCGCTAACTTCTTTGCGGATAACTTCAATGCCACGTAGGTTAAGTGCAACAAATGTATATTTTTCGGGGGCTTCGATACTCTCATCGTCGAGGTACCAACGAATCGTAACTTCACCCGGAACAAATTCAGATTGCGAAGGCAACATAATCTGTAATGGACTTTGACTTGGTGTAGCTCTTGTAACAGACCCTGTTTTTACCATAGAGTGGCTAAATCGGTTACTCTTGTTGTCATCTGATGTTAATTCATCGATAATGTACATGGCAATTTCGTTACCCATATCACTACTGAGCTTTTCTAGCTTAGTTTCTAAGTCAGCTACTTTATAAGTGCCGTTCTGCTTAATCTCGAGTGTTTTACCACTTTGGTGCGCTAAACCAAGATAAGCTCCTTCGCCTACTTCTAAAGTCTGCGTGGCTTTAAGGCTGGTTCCTACTTTCAGAGCAGACCCATCTACCTTGTTATCGCCTTTGGCACCCAATACCATAAAAGCATAATCTTGTGCAAAAACTGCTGAACTAAGGAGTACAGCAACAAGCAGTGTTAGAGTAGATTTCACGTTGATAGAATTCATTTTTGATTTGCTTTAAATATTAAGTTTTAACAAAAGTCTTTTTACGAGGTTCAAAATCACATCTACGTAGATTTCACACAAATCACCGGAAAGAATGATTACAAATATAGTGAGGGTTAAATCTACCTGATAATGAAACGCATCGAAAATAAATAAGTTTATTGCATATACGATAATCGCTTCAACAAGTTGAATAAGTTTTGAAATTCCGTTATACCAAACAGCTAATTTCGGGTTGTGTATTATCTGCGAAAATAGCGCAACGTTGAAATAACAAAGTAAAATTGCTATTAAAAAACTTAAATATGTAGGCATTTTATCAATGTAGTTTTTATCAAGCATCATTGATAAAATATTAGCATGTACAACCACACCGTACATATC
>CAYMYI010000058.1:0-25334 GCA_964394585.1 uncultured Roseobacteraceae bacterium | reverse complement strand
GAGCCGGTCTTCGTAAATATCCGTTACAAAGATTTCGCAGCCTTCCTTACTTAAGTAATCGATAAGGAATATCGCCACATTGCCCACCCCTTGTATAGCAACTTTTTTACTGTTGAGGCTATCAGAACCATAGGCTTGTTTGGCAGCTGCTTTCATTCCCATGTAAGTGCCATATGCTGTAAATTGCGATGGCGCCCCTAAGCCACCACGATATTCGGGCATGCCCCCAACATACGAAGTTTCCATGCTGATATATTCCATATCGCGGTCGGTCATGCCTACATCTTCTGCAGTGATATACTTACCGTTCAAGTTTTCTACAAACTTGCCAAACGAACGCATTAGGGCTTCGTCTTTTTGGGTACGAGAGTCGCCAATAATCACGGCTTTGCCTCCTCCTAGGTTCAACCCTGCAATCGAATTTTTGAAGGTCATCCCACGCGATAAACGTAGTACGTCATTCAGGGCTTCGGCTTCACTTTTGTAGGGCCACATACGCACCCCACCGAGCGAAGGACCTAAAACAGTATTATGAATGCCAATGATTGCCTTTAGGCCTGTGGCAGGGTCGTTACAAAATACCACTTGCTCATGCCCCATGTTTCCAATGCGCTCAAAGACCGAAGAATTTTCTTCCACAATTTGTTTTTCCATTTGTTGTGCCGTCATGATTTTTCTATGTGTGTTTATGGTGATGAAAAGCGTGGCTTTGTTTACAGAAATAGCATGAAACAAATACCACGTCAAATTTAGTTGTTTTCCTACACAATCGTTTGTGGGCATATTGGTAAATTGCACAGCAAGCTTGTTACCCTGCCTCGTTATCTTCAAGTGAAAATTTATGGAACATACCTCTAAGCAAAGCGGAAACGTATTCGATATAAAAATTTTAAAACGCATTTTCGCCTTTGCCAAACCTTACATCGATAAGTTTTATTTACTCGTTTTTCTTACCCTTTTAATGGCTGTGCTCGCTCCGGCTCGCCCTTATTTGGTACAGCTTACCGTAGATCAATACATTGTACCGGGCAACTTAAGTGGGCTTACCAACATGATATTGTTGTTAGTAGTGCTTGCTTTGGTACAAGCCATTGTTATTTTCAGTCATACATATCTTTCCGGTTGGTTGGGGCAATACATTATTCGTGATATTCGGGTGAAGCTCTACAGGCATATCCTCAGCCTTAAACTTCAGTTTTTTGATAAAACAGCTATTGGTAGGCTTGTAACCCGTACGGTTTCCGATATTGAAACCCTAGCCGAAGTATTTACCAACGGCCTTGCCGCTATGATTGGCGACGTACTCCAATTGTTATTCATTTTAGGAATGATGTTTTACATCGACTGGCGGCTCACCCTTGTCAGCTTAGCTACATTCCCACTGCTTATCGTAGCCACCTATGTGTTTAAAGAACGCATCAAAATAGCATTTAATGAGGTACGCACAGCCGTATCTAACCTAAATACTTTTGTACAAGAGCACATTACAGGCATGGCTATCGTACAAATTTTCAATAGCGAAAAGCGGGAATTCAAAAAATTTGAAAAAATTAATCGTCAACATCTCGATGCCAACATTAAAACAGTGATGTATTATTCGGTCTACTTTCCTGTAGCTGAAGTAATCGGGGCTACTGGCATTGGCCTACTCATTTGGTATGGTGCTTATGGAGTACTACACGAAGAAACTTCTGTGGGTACGCTCATCGCCTTTATTATGTATATCAACTTATTTTTTAGACCTATACGGATGATTGCCGATCGGTTTAACACCTTACAATTAGGGATTGTAAGCTCCGACCGCATCCTCACTTTGCTCGATAACACTCAACATATACAAAATAAAGGGGCATACACTACCAAAAAAATTAGTGGTGGGATTAAGTTCGAGCATGTCTGGTTTGCGTATAACGAGCCTGAGTATGTTTTAAAAGATATTTCCTTTGAAGTAAAAAGTGGGGAAACCCTTGCTTTGGTAGGGGCTACAGGAGCCGGGAAATCATCGGTAATCAACCTGTTAAGTCGTTTTTACGAAATTCAGAAAGGGAAAATCACCATACAAGATGTTGATATTCGCGATTATGACCTAGAGAACTTACGCAGCCATATTGGTGTAGTACTGCAAGATGTTTTCCTGTTTTCCGATACTATCTACAACAACATCACTTTGGGGAATCCTGCTATCAGCCGGGCGCAAGCAATGGAAGCTGCCCAAAAAGTAGGCGCCGATAAATTTATTGAAAAACTTCCCGGCGGACTCGACTACAATGTGATGGAAAGAGGAGCTACCCTTTCGGTAGGGCAACGGCAACTTATCTCTTTTGTAAGAGTCATGGTGTATAACCCTGAAATTCTGATTCTCGATGAGGCTACTTCTTCTGTCGATTCAGAAACCGAACAGCTCATTCAGCAAGCCATTGAAACCATGATGGCAGGGCGCACCAGCATTGTAATTGCCCACCGTTTGGCAACTATCCAGAAAGCCCATCAAATTATTGTGCTCGATAAAGGAGAAATTAAAGAAAAAGGGACACACGAGAGCCTACTTCAGCAAGATGGGTACTATGCACATCTCTACCACATTCAGTACAAAGGAGTTGTATAAATCGATTGGCAGGTTCACCCTCCATATGGCGCTATGGTAAAGTAGTAATCATTCCCCCGAAGTGGCTACGATGGGGGAAATACCAATACCAAGGAATCGTGCTCTACCCGTTTATTTTTCTGGTAGCCCGCCAACACCAACACAACCTTGTGTTGCTCAACCACGAGCGGATTCATATTCAGCAACAACGTGAGCTTTGGGTTTTGCCATTTTATGTAATGTACCTGTTCCATTACAGCATCAATCTGATTCGTTACCGGAACCATTCTAAAGCTTACTTCAATATCTGTTTTGAACGCGAAGCCTACGCCAACGAGCGCAACTTACATTACCTCTGGCAACGAAAGCCCTGGAGTTTTGTGAATTACCTGTAATGCCCTTCTGAAAACATTGTTACTCTTTCCTTCAGTCTGTATATTATAGAAGTAACCCTATTTCATCATTTCACAAAAAGATTATGGACAGAAAAGTCATCATTGTTTCAAACCGATTACCAGTTACTGTTAGCAAAACTGAAGAAGAGCTATCATTTAAGCCAAGTACAGGAGGACTTGCCACAGGGCTTAGCTCTGTATACCAAGAGGGTAACAACTTATGGATTGGCTGGCCCGGCCTACAAAGCAACAATCCCGACGAACAAAAGCAGGTAACCCAAGCACTTCGGAAAGACAATATGGCACCTGTGTTTTTAACCCAACAAGATATAGAAGAATATTACGAAGGATTTAGCAATAGTACCATATGGCCGTTGTTTCACTACTTTCCTGAATTTGCCGAATACAATTACGAACTTTGGGAAGCCTATAAACGCGTAAACGAGCAATTCTGCAAACAAATCTTACAACATGCTTCTTCGGAAGATATCATTTGGGTACACGACTACCAGCTACTACTACTACCTCAAATGTTGCGCAAAGAACTCCCCAATGCCACCATTGGTTTTTTTCAGCACATTCCCTTTCCCTCTTACGAAATATTCCGTTTGTTCCCTTGGCGCCTCGAAACCCTAGAAGGCATGCTCGGCGCCGACCTGATTGGCTTCCACACCTACGACGATATGCGCCACTTTCTCAGCTCGGTAAGCCGCATCGTAGGTGTAGGGCACACCATGGGGCAAATCCGTATGGACGACCGCTTACTGGCTGTAGATGCGTTCCCCATGGGAATCGATTATGAAAAGTTCGAAAAAGCCGCAACTTCAAAAGAAACAAAGCAAGAATTAAAAGAATACAAGAAAATATTTGATAACCAAAAGGTGATCCTCTCCATCGACCGCCTCGACTACTCCAAAGGCATTAAACAGCGGCTCAATGCCTTTGACTTATTTCTTGAGCAATATCCTGAATACATTGGTAAAGTTTCTTTACTACTCATTGTTGTGCCCTCTCGTGATCAGGTAGACCAATATCAACAACTCAAAGAGGAAATCGATACGCTCGTTGGCAGGCTCGACGGAAAGTATAGCCGTATCGGCTGGACTCCCATTCATTACTTCTACCGCTCCTTCTCGTTCCACTCGCTTTCGGCAATGTACAGCAATGCCGAAGTGGCACTCATTACGCCATTGCGCGACGGTATGAACTTAGTATGCAAAGAATACATTGCCAGCAAAGCCGATAAAAAAGGAGTGCTTATCCTCAGTGAGATGGCAGGGGCTGCCAAAGAACTTTCCGAAGCAATCCTAATTAACCCGAACGATGAGCACAAAATTGTGGAAGCCATGTTCCAAGCCCTTACTATGCCCCAAGAGGAGCAAATTGCCCGCAATACCGAAATGCAAACCAAACTCAAACGCTATAATGTATACCGATGGGTCGAAGTGTTCATGCAGCAACTCGAAGAAATTAAAGAACAGCAAAAACGGCTCAACATGCGGATGATTACAGACAGTACGCTTAACAAAACCATTGATCAATACAAAAAAGCGAAAAAATCAATCCTGTTCCTCGATTACGATGGTACGCTTCGGCCTTTTGTGAAAAACCCCCAACAAGCCTACCCCGATCCGGAACTTCATCAACTCATTCAGGATTTATGTGCCATCCCAAAAAACCGAGTGGTGATCATTAGTGGGCGTGATCGACACACACTCGATAAATGGTTAGGACAATACAACATCGACATCATCGCCGAACATGGCGTGTGGCTACGAGAAGATATCGAAGGTACACCCACATGGCGGATGATTGACGATCTCGATCAAGCATGGAAAGAAAAAATCCATCATATCTTAGAATTATACGTGGATCGTACACCCGGTGCCTTCATAGAAGATAAAGATTACTCGTTAGTATGGCACTACCGCAAAGCGGATACCGACTTTGGCGAGCTACGTGCCAGAGAACTTTCCAGCAATATCTCATATCTAATCTCGAATATGAACCTACAAATTATGGATGGCAACAAAGTACTTGAAATAAAAAATCGAGATGTAAACAAAGGAAAGGCAGCCCGTAAATTCTTAATGCAAGAAGAATACGACTTTGTTTTGGCCGTTGGCGACGATGTTACCGACGAAGATACCTTCGAAGCCATGCCCCCAGAAGCATATACCTTTAAAGTAGGGCTTACAACATCTGCTGCCCGTTTCAATATACGTTCTCCACGCGAAGTACGCCGCCTATTAAAACGTATTTTAGATACCACTACCTAATAGAACGATTTGCAGATAAGCCACTTTGCCGAAGCAAGGTGGCTTGTTTTATAATTTTCACACCATATCCGCCTAGGTTTTCTAAAGAAGCCCGAATTTTGGAAATTCAATTTGAAACCTAAGCGCTATGAATATGCCTGCAAATTTTAATGTAACGCACACTACTCGCTCTTTTCAATGGATTATCGCTCTGCTTTTGCTATGGAGTTGTGCTAACCAAAGCCCCCCTTCAGGGGGACCAAAAGATGAAACCCCGCCCGAACTGGTAAGTATCTATCCGGAAAATGGTACACTCAACTTTGAGGGTACTCAAATAGAACTTCTTTTCGATGAGCGTGTCGACGGACGCGACGTCCAAAAAGAACTAATCATCTCGCCGAATATCGCTATCGATTACCGTGTGAAATCGCAACGCAATACCATCATCTTACAATTCGACGAACCTCTTCCCGATAGCACTACGTTTTCTATCGACTTCCGGGAAAGTATTAAAGACGTTACCGAAAAAAACCCTTCGGCGCCTATCAAATTGGCCTTTTCCACCGGCCCTTATATGGATACCCTCTCCCTCCGAGGGATTGTGCGAAACCTTCGCTCAAACCAGCCCTTTGCCGATGTACTAGTAACCCTTTACAATGCTACCGATACGCTCAAACCCGAAGAAAACGAGCCTTTGTACTTCACCAAAACTGATAGCAGCGGCTTGTTCTCCTTAGAAAACATCAAAACCGGACTGTTCCAACTGTACGCTCTTGCCGATAAAGATAACTCCCTCACCTACAATAAACCCGATGAGCTTGTAGGCTTTTTGCCCCAACCATTGGACATGCGCGACTCCTTACCATCAGTAAATGTAGGCATCATCTTATACCCTGAGCGAGCATTCAAACTTCTAAAATCGGTAGCACGCCGGCAGTATGCCGAACTTATTTTTAGTAAGCCCATTATTGATTACCGCATCCGATGGACCGATACCACTTGGAACGATCAAATCATCTACAGTCTTTCTGATAAGACCATTACGTTTTATAATCTATCTGAAACCGCAGATACCGATTCAATCGGGCTAGAATATACCGTAGTAGACTCCACCCTCACCACCCTGAACAAACGTGTTAATATCAAATTCAACGCAACAGAAAACCCTGCGACCCCGATAGAACTGGAAAACAGCGTACTACCTGCAGAACCAGATCTGGTTCCCGATTCGCTCTATACCCTACAAGTAAGATTTAACAAGCCCATGCTCCAGTTTTTTGCCGATAGCATTACCCTGGTGCGCAGCGGTAACGATACACTCCCGCTGCTCAGCCCCATCCAACCCAACCACGATTATACGACTTTTAACCTTGCCACCTTTCCCGCTTCCGATACTGTTAAGCTACTAGCAAAAGCAGGTGCCTTTATTTCAGTAGAAAATGATACGAGCGAGCTTATTAAACGGCAATACACTCTAAAAGACGGCGAGAAGTTCGGTATATTAAAAGTGGGCATTAAAAATGCACAAACTCCGTTCATAGTAGAACTACTCAACGAGCAGTATGCCATAGAACAACAAGTAGCTAACCAAGATACCATCCATTTTGAATATGTAGTACCCGGCAACAAATACTTGCGAGTGATACTCGACGAAAATGGCAACGGTATTTGGGATAAAGGCAACTTCCAAGAGCGAACCCCTCCTGAAAAAATCATTTTTTATGAAGGCAAGATTCAGCTTAAAGAGAATTGGGAAATTGGCGGCTACCAGATTTTCTTATCGGAGGAAAGCAAAAAGGAGTAACGCAGTTATCAACATAACTTGTGAGTAGTTATTCATACTTTGTTCACACTATTCACAATTTAGTACTACCACCAGCCGATTGCCTCAAAATGTTTAATTCTGTGAAAAACTTTGCCATCTTGTGTGGATATCTTTTCCTGTAGATAGTTATCCACAATTGTATTTTTTTGTGTTGATAAGTATAATAAGTCATTAATCATCAATGCTTTACAAAATATTCGTTTGTTGATAAGTTGTGGAAACTCCGTGGATAAATGTGTGAATAATTACTTATCAACATACAAACAGCACTAATAACAATAACTAAAAGTTTTAAATTAAGATATCTATGAATAATAAGTATGTGTATAGTATGAATAACTATAAAACCATTCTCAATTTTTTGCTTTCGGTCTTACTACTGTTCACCACGTTGGTGCTGCCGCATACCGCATTGGCACAACAACAAGAGCTGGAGCTGGCTGAAGAGTACTATCAAAACCAAGAGTACGAAAAGGCACTAAGCATTTTAGAAAAGTATATTAAGAACGATTCGTTCCTACCTCAAATCCATAAAGTCTATTTAAATACGCTGTATAAAACACAAGAAACTAAAAAAGCAGAACGGTATTTAACTAAACTGTTGAAACGCTATCCATTAAGCGCTGTATACAATATCGACTACGGAAGCTTCTTGATGAACTACGAAGACAGTGCTTCAGCAGCCGATCACCTCAATGCCTACTTGGGTGAAATCAAGAAAGATAACATACAGTTGCAGTATGCAGCTATCCATTTTAAAGACGCTCGTATGTTTTCCTTTGCCGAACAGGCATACTTGTTATCGAGAAAGAACCAAGGTACGGGCTACTATTACGAATTGGCTGAGTTATACCTCATGTGGGGGAAAACCGATAAAATGCTTGACGAGTACATTGAACTACTGTTAGTAGACGAAGGACAACTCGACTACGTACAAAGTGCCATTCAAGATAATATAGGTGATGAAGAAGCAGCCTTACTCGAACGAAAACTCATTCAGCATGTGCAAAAGTACCCCAATAGGCTCGTGTTAAATGAAATGCTGATGTGGTTTTATCTACAACGTAAAGAGTTTTACAAAGCTTTTATGCAGGCTCGTGCTATTGATAAGCGCCGGCAGATGAATGGCATGAAGATTATGTCAATTGGGTATATGGCACTGAACAATGAAGTCTATAAGGATGCCGTTCGGATTTTTGAATATTTGACCGAACAATATGCCGAAGACCGAGGAGTGTATCAGCGCTCTCGGCGGATGTTGATTACTGCCAAAGCTGAGCTGGTAAAAAATACTTTCCCGATTGACCTTGCCAAAATAGAATCGTTAGTAGCCGATTACCAAGCCATGATTGACGAGGCAGGCTTTGGCAGAGAAACTGCAGAAGCAGCCAGAAGTATGGCGTTGTTGCAAGCATTTTACCTAGACGATAAAGAAACAGCTATTGCTGTATTACAGCGACTTATCGACATGCCTTTATTACCTCGCCAAACTATATCGCAAGCAAAACTCGACCTAGGCGACATTTACCTTCTGAAAGAAGAACCCTGGGAAGCTACTTTGCTATACTCACAGGTAGAAAAAGCAGAAAAAGATAAAGTATTAGGGCATAGTGCTAAACTCAAAAATGCAAAACTGCACTACTATAGTGGCGATTTTCAATTGGCAAAGTCGCATCTCGATATTTTGAAATTGGCGACTTCGCGCGAAATAGCAAACGATGCCATGGATTTATCGCTTCTAATTGAAGACAACCTAGACCTGGATACTACCGAAGTACCCATGCAAACTTATGCTGGTATTGAGTTGCTTGTCTTTCAAGGGCAGCTGGAAAAAGCCCTTACCGAGTACGATAAAATGCTAGAAATATATCCTGAACATAGCCTTACCGATGAAATCTTGTGGGAACAAGCCAATATCTTGCTTAAGCTCGGGCATTTTCAGAAAATGATTGCTCCGCTTGAGCGCATTATTGCCGAGTTTGGAGAAGATATCTTAGCCGATGACGCTAACTTCTTAATAGGCAAAGTGTATGAAGAACATTTAGGTAACTCTGAAAAAGCCATGGAGTATTATCGGAACCAGTTGATAAACTACAAAGGAAGTGTACACAACGTGGAAGCTAGAAAACGCTTTCGCATTCTTCGGGGTGATAAAATCTAGCGCCCTAAAATTTGCATACGGTGGGCATCCAGTTTCAAGAAAATAAATAGCAGAATTGTAAATGCCCAAAGCGAAGAACCTCCATAACTGAAAAATGGCAAAGGGATACCTATTACCGGAAATAGCCCTACGGTCATCCCGATGTTTACAGCAAAATGGAAAAAGAAGATGGAAGCAACTCCATAGCCATAAACTCGTGCAAAACGAGATTTCTGGCGTTCTGCTAATTGGATTAATCTAAAAATAAGGACAGCAAATAAAATAGTGATGCCGAGGCTACCAAGCCAACCATGCTCTTCGCCAACGGTACAGAAAATGAAATCGGTACTTTGGTCGGGTACAAAGTCAAATTTGGTTTGAGTACCATTTAAAAAACCCTTGCCACGGATGCCTCCTGAGCCAATAGCGATCTTGGATTGGTTGACCTGCCAACCGGCTCCATCAAGGTCACTTTCAGGATTTATCAAAATCTCGATACGCTTTTGTTGGTGAGGCTTTAAAATAGAAGAAATCGCAAAGTTGATAGAAAAAATAAACCCTACCGCGAGTATTGTACTGAGCAATGTAAAAATGCGAGCGCGGAGCGTTTTCGTAATGATGATAGCAATGGCAACTCCTACTAAAGAAATACCGATGGCAAAGTGCCAAAGGTAGCTATCACGTATGAACAGCGTGGTTACAAATAAAAACACTAAGAGTAACCCGCCCACTAAAATAAAGCTGGGCATTCCTTCTCGGTACAATACAAATACAAAAGCGCTGAAAACAAGTGCAGAACCGGCATCGCCTTGTAAAACAATCAAACCTGCAGGAATGCCGATAATGGCTAGGGTGGTTCCTAACGCAGGCAGCGTATTGATTTTCTTAGGGGAAGCGTCAATGATTTTGGCTAGTGCCAGTACCGTAGTGAATTTAGCAAATTCAGAGGGCTGTAGCCGTAAAAAACCGAAATCGAACCACGAACGAGACCCCGCTATTTCTTTCCCAAAAATTAGTACCGCCACTAGTAGCAGTAGAACTCCTCCATAGATAAGCAATGCAAACGAATCGTAGAACCGAAAATCGATGACCAGAATCACTACGATGAGAAAGAAAGCAGAAAAAATCCATATGAGCTGTTTACCCGAGTTTTGCGATACATCAAAAATACTTTGGTGTAGTTCAGCGTCGTACACAGCCGCATAAATATTCAGCCAACCTAGCAAAACCATTAAGAAATAGAGCAGCATGGTTGGCCAATCGAGGGTAGCTCCAATATTGCGTTGTTCTCTCAAAGAATCTTAGTTTTTTAGCAGGGTAAGTAATGTGGTAAGTTTCTGTTTTAACTCTTTCCGATTAACAATAAAATCAATAAATCCGTGCTCTAATAAAAACTCTGCACTTTGAAACCCTTTGGGTAAATCTTTACCAATGGTTTCTCGAATCACGCGAGGGCCTGCAAAACCGATAAGCGCCCCCGGCTCTGCTATATTAAAGTCGCCCAACATTGCATACGAAGCGGTTACCCCCCCTGTAGTAGGGTCGGTAAGCAACGAAATGTAAGGAACACCAGCCTCAGAAAGGCGTGCAAGCTTTGCCGAAGTTTTGGCTAGTTGCAACAAAGAAAGGCCTGCTTCCATCATACGAGCTCCTCCCGATTTGCTAATAATGAGCAACGGAATTTTCTGTTCGCGGGCGTGGTCTATTGCACGAGCAATTTTTTCGCCTACTACTGAACCCATAGAACCCCCAATAAAGCTAAAGTCCATACAAGCCACCATCACTTCAAACTCGTTGATGTAGCCTTTGGCACATCGAACGGCATCGTTCAATTGTGTTTTTGCGCGAGTTTCTTTAATGCGCTCAGGGTAACTCTTTTTATCGACAAATGAGAGCGGATCGGCAGAAATGAGATTTTCGTCGAACTCAGTATACTCATTGTTATTGAACAGGATTTCGAAGTATTCTTTCGAGCCAATTCTTACATGATAGTTGTCATCTGGCGTAACGTAGGCGTTATTTTTTAACTCTTTGATATGAATAATTTTCCCGCTTGGTGTTTTGTACCACAACCCGTCTGGGGCATCTTTTTTCTGTTCGGTTGGTGTGGTAATCCCTTTGTCTTTTCGCTTAAACCAGCTCATGTATGTAAATATTTTACGATAATAAGTCTACTAAAAATGCAAAGATATTCAATTCGAAACGAAATATGTGTGGATAAGCATTGTACAAAATCAATTGCAATGCTTGAGTATTTATGATTGTTGGCACAAGCTCTAAAAACAGTTGTCGGAGTATACACGATTGGAAACTCATACAGTAAGCAAGTTCCCATTTTATTTCATGATAACTTTTTGAAATTATATGCCGAAAAACGGAATGTTATCATCGGATTGCTCAAAACTTATCGATTCTTTGCAAAAGTTATTAGTAAAGATAGTTTATGAACTAACCTAAGCCTTGCGACATCATCTTGAGAGCACAATACTAGCACTTTTGTTTACTTTCAACTTTTGGCGCAAGTTGAAAGGTATTGCCCGAAAACGAGCAATTTCATCCACCAAAGGACACTCCCGAATCTTAAATAAATAATAAAATGCTGATTTTCAGTATTTTAAATTTGGTATAAACTTGGATTACATTCCCAATGTACCTAATCCTTCTCGTGTATGCTATTCAACTATATCAAAATTGCGCTGCGGAGTATGTACCGCCAAAAGCTTTTTACAACCCTGAACCTTATTGGGTTAACCGCAAGTATTTTTGTGTGTCTGCTTGCCATTGTTGTGGTATTCAACTATCGGCAATACGATCGGTTTCATACTAAGAAAGATCGCATCTACCGCATAAACTCTAGGGTGTCGCAAGCAAATCGACCCTTTTATCAATATGTTTCTACCCCGTTTCCGTTGGGAGAAGCCGTCGTAGCTGAAGTGCCTCAGGTAGAACAAACGGTGCGGCTTATCCATCAAAATATGGCTGGTGATGCCAAACATGGCAAAAACATCCAATCATTCGAGGGGGTGTTTACAACGCAAATCTTTTTTGAGATTTTCGATTTTCCCTTTCGATATGGCAACCAATCAGTTGCTCTTGTCCAACCTCAAACCGTTGTTTTGGAAGCAACATTTGCGGAAAAGCTATTTGGTAACAACAATCCGATAGGCGAGGTAATTTCGGTAGAAAATTGGGGCGAAGTAACCATAAGTGGTGTCGTAGAAATTCCGGCACATACACATTTTCAGTTTGATATGCTGATGTACCCTCCGGAATCGGTAGTACAAGGTCTTAGCGAAACTTGGGAAAATGCATGGACTACCTACACCTATATTTTATTACACGAAGGAGCACATGTAACCGATATTACCAGCTTTTTTCCCGAGATGATTTCCCGCTATTATTCCGCAGAGCAGCAAGGCAGGTATCAGTTCCAACTGCAACCCTTGCTAGATATTACGCCAGAGAAGGAGGTAAACGGGAAAAGCATGAAAAATACGCTACCTGCTTCGGTATTATGGTTCATTTCGGCATTAGCATTGGTTGTAATGCTATTTGCAGGCTTCAACTATGCCAATCTTTCGCTAGCTCGTTCGTTACGGCGTGCCAAAGAAGTAGGGGTGCGGAAAGTAGTAGGCGCTTCAAAGCGTCAGGTGTTTGCTCAGCTCATTATCGAGGCTACTGTGTTTGTGCTTATTGGTTTTGTACTAGCATTTGCCTTGCTACAAAACTTCATTCCTTTTGTAAAAGAGTTTTCTATACTGAAAGATATTGCCGTTACCTTCGAAGTACCAATCCCGCTGCTAGGATGGTTTCTCCTATTTGTGCTGACAGTTGGGGTCGTTTCTGGGTACATGCCGGCATGGTATTTATCGCAATTTAACCCAACAGCAAGTTTAAAAAACCTGAAGAATGTACAAGCAGGCAGTGGTTTTTGGGGTACTCGGCTTACCCTTCGAAAAATGCTGATGGTAGTGCAATTTTCCATTTCGTTGTTACTCATTATTTCGGTGTTACTGCTCTACCAGCAAGTCAACCTGATGCTTCACCAAGAGTATGGGTTTAATCGTTCCCAAATGGTTTCCGTTACGATAAAAGATGCTCCCTACGAAGCTTTCCGCGATGAAGCACTTCGTTCAGTGGCTAGCATAGAGCGAGTTTCTGCTAACTCGCACTTACCTGGAACGCGCGAATCACACGGCACTATTTTTCGAAGAACGCTCGATGATGAAAACCAGCGTGTATATTGGTATGCTGCTGACCAACATTACCTTTCGTTGTTAGAAATTCCTTTAGTGGCAGGAGAAAACCTAAGTTATAGCACACAATTTGAAGAAACGCCTCATGTTATTTTAAACGAAACCGCCATAGAGGCACTTGGCTTTCAGTCGGCGCAAGAAGCGATTGGCGCTACCATTTTCTTACAAGATACGCTCCCTACGGTGGTGAAAGGGGTAGTACCCGACTATCATTTTAAGCCGATGTTTGTAAAAATGATGCCGATGGCAATTCTGCCTATGCCCGATAAGTTTACTCAGCTTACATTCAAAGTAGCCCCCAACCGCATGGCAGAAACACTAACACAGCTCAAAGCAATTTGGCGGAAGTATGACGATACGCATGTATTTACCTATCACTTCTTTGAAGATGAACTAGCTGAATCGTATGCGCTTTTTAACGATGCCATGTACATCATTGGTTTTGTGGCGGTACTCGCTATTGTGATTGCTTGTTTAGGCTTGCTTGGGATGGCAACCTATACGATTTCAACGCGCTTAAAGGAAATAGGAATTCGAAAAGTGATTGGTGCATCAGTAGTTCATATTGTACTGCTTGTATCGCGCAGTTTTATATGGCTGCTCGGCATTGCTATCATGTTGGCTGTTCCGCTGAGTTACGTGCTCAATCAGCTATGGCTGCAGCGTATGGCGGTGCGGGTCGGCTTAGGTGTTGCTAACATAGGCTTGGGAGTTGGATTAATTTTAGGGCTTGGCTTGCTGATTGTAGGCATACAAGCTATGCATGCAGCGTTACAACGCCCGGTAGAAGTATTGTACGACGAATGAAACTAGTTGGCATTATTGCCGAGCATAAGTTCTTGGAGCAGTATTACCATTTCCTCATCCGAAATGGTGGATCGTATAATGTAATCAGTGCCATCTGTTTTATTTTCCTCAAACGACGCTACTCCATTGCTGAACTCTAATGTGCCTTTTTGTTCTATTTCGAAGAACTTTCCTAAGCCTCGTACGGCAAAAAGAGCTGCAATTTGATCCCAGCTAGGTTGCCCTTCCGCATCGGTTGGGTTTTTATTCACCCACTGCTGATAGGCACTTCGCACTGGCCCTTCTGGAGTATATTTCAAACCATCGGTTTTGATATTATAGCCTTCGTTGCTAATGTACATAGGCAGTGGCCATTGGTTAATGGCAACCGCAGAAGCATACATATCCCATTTTAGATTCCAAGCACTCCCAAGTGAGTTCATAGATACCCAATACTTTACTTTCTTTTTTACCAAGTCAAATCCGTTGAGCGGCGAAAACTCATCGGCAGTAGAGGTAAGCAATCGGGCTATGTTTGTATGGTAGCCAAGCGTAAGCAATACTACACTCGTATCGGGTTGTTGAGCCAATATGCGTCGATAGAGCGATACGCTTTCTTCGGGTTTGGGTAAGTCGTAGTCATAATTATCAGCTATGTACTCTGCATATACCGAGTGTTTCAATACGCCAGATTTTTGCGGTTGCCCTACCGGAATATTTCCTCTGCCGTAAAAGGTATTGATTGCATCGATACATGCAGGGCTTGCTTCAAACATCCCAGAATTCACTACGGCTAGCAGCTCAGCTTCGCCGCGGTTTGCTAGGGTATGAAGTAGGGCTAAGGCACCTACATCGTCGATAGCAGAGTCGAAATCAGTATCTACAATTAATTTAACAGGAGTTTGCGCTTGCGATAGATACGCAAGCGGTACAATAATGAGAATTAAGCAAAAGCGATGTAACATAGATACTGATGAAATTAGTGAATGTTAAAAAGGCAGACGATTAAAAACGCCTTGTTCTACCCAAAAGTACTCCCATACCCCGCCTGTATGTTGGCTTTGGTGCCAATCTTCTACGAAAAAAGTACCATTGCTAGTGCCGTTTCCGGGGATAATGTATGCTTGCAATGCTTTACCTTCGTGTGCCCAAGTAAGGGGTTCATCGGGTATACATTGTTCTGGTTTTTTTTCAGGTGCAGTTTGCATAATAAAGTACGCATTGCCATCACCCATAACGGTGGCTCTGCCTAAATCGTTTATACAAACAGCCGTTCGTTCATCCACTCCAATTCCTTTAGCAGAGAGCTGCCAATCGGTCACCATGCGTGCCATAAAAGCCACGTGCCGACCTTGGCGATCGCGTTCGTTATAGTGAGTATCGGTTACAACCTCTTTTAAAAAAGGGGCTGATAGGAACCCTCCGCGCTGAAGCGATAATCGAAAGTTGTATGGATTCCCCAGTGCCTCATCGGTGTAAATAGTGCCTTGCCTAGCGTTAAAGACAACTTCACCCAAGATAGCACAACCGGCACTCGTTCCACCCACTGGTACACGTTTTTCGTTCATAAGGTAATTGATAGCGTCTTCTACAGGAGTATCTTTCCAATAGGTAACATAGTCGTACTGGTCTCCTCCGGCAATAAACAACGCTTCTGCTTGTCGGATCCGCTCGGCGACTTCGGGTTCTTCTGCCAATTCTCTCGAATTAATCAGCAAAGTTTCCACAGAGTTAAGCCCACCAAAATCGTATAGATATTGGTTATAGCCTGTGGAACCGCTGGCTCTGATAACTATGAAATCACCACCACCGGCGCGGGCAATCATCCATTGCATGGCAAGGTCAACATCGAGTCCGCCACCCATTAGCACTAGGCCAAACGAAGTGGTTGCACCGGTGAAATCTTCCTTATCGCCAATAATCCCGATAGAACTAGGAGTACGTTCTATGGCAGGCGGCGGCGGTAAATTATCAGCAATGCTAGTGTACTCGTTTTCATCAGTGCTGCATGCACAAAGTACTACATAGAATACTCCGAATGTTAGCTTTACTATTGTATGATTGATTTTTCTCATATAAAAGGCTGTTTTTTTCACGATTGTTCCGTGTAAATTACCATGCATCTATACTTACTTTCCTTCAAAAGTAAGACTTTCTGAAAAGTATATTTCTTTACGATAAATTATTACCTATGAACACTCACGTTACCATAGCACCCCAAGGTCCTACACTTTCTCGGTTTGTAACAGGCGTATGGCGATGGGCCGAACTTAGTTCTTCTTCGATTTGCGAATTGATAGAAAAAAGTATCGAGGTAGGAATTACCACCTTTGATCATGCCGATATTTATGGCGATTATACCTGCGAAACATTGTTTGGGGAAGCATTTGCCAATACTTCGGCGCAACGCGAACAAGTTCAGTTAGTTTCTAAATGTGGCATTCGGTTACTTTCAAAGAATCGGCCTGAAAATACACTCCATTGTTACGATACCAGCACAGCGCATATTATTGCCTCGGCTGAACGCTCTCTTAAAAACTTGCGTACCGATTATTTAGATGTGCTGCTCATCCATAGACCTAGCCCTCTGATGGATGCCGATGCAATTGCTGAGGCGTTTACCCAACTCGAAGATACCGGTAAAGTACGTTATTTTGGCGTTTCGAATTTTACACCGGCACAGTTTACTTTGTTACAAAGCCGTTTTCCTAATTTGGTAACCAACCAAGTTGAAATCTCTCCTTTGGCTTTATCCGCATTTACCGACGGAACTCTCGACCAACTGCAACAGCATAAAATAGCCCCGATGGCATGGTCGCCATTAGGAGGGGGGGCTTTATTCAAAGAAGCGGCAACCCCAAAGGTTGAACGATTACAAGCCATATTTAAACAACTTGCCGCAAAATACGAAGCTTCGATCGACCAATTAGTATTTGCTTGGTTATTACAACCCCCCAGCCACATTTTGCCAATATTGGGCACTACCCAGCCAGTACGTATCGAGCAAGCTACTCGCGCGTTTACCCTTCGGCTTACCAATGAAGAATGGTTCGAAATATGGGTGGCTTCTACAGGTACCGAAGTACCATAGATGATATTTCACATCTCTTGCGAAATATCGTATTTGTCTAATATTTTTATTAAATCATTAAACAAAATTACAAAGTTAAATAGTTGAATATCAGATTTTTAACTATTATGACATCTAATTTGATTAATATTCATTTAAAATTATTATTGAATTAAGACTACCTACAACCGTGATACTTACCATCGCTCAAAATGACTTCTACTCTATATCTGTAAATCTTGATTTACAGAGGCTTTACATCAGAGTAAATGGATTGTGGAACAGCGCGAAACTCGTTCCAAATTATTGCGAGGACGTGCAAAAAGCAATTGCATTATTCGATTGGAAGTTTACGTGCCTCGCGGATTTTTCAGAAATGCGCCCTTACTCCCAAGAAGTAGAAGAAGCCCTACATATACCGGTATTAAAAGCATTAGCCAACGCTGGTATTGAGCGTAGTGCGCAAATAATGCCACGCAACCAAAGGACTATCGATGCATTGGAAAGTTTGGGAAAACGTATGAAGATTCGCTTGAATATGTTTGATGATCCTGAATTTGCCGAAATGTATTTAGACTATGTTCGAGTATAAATTTTTGGCTCAGTGTATTGTATAACGCTTAGAAAGGTTTGTAGTACTTGCTACAAACCTTTTTATATTTACCTTCTTTCAACGCATATTTGCACTAATTCACAGAATTAGTGGTAACCACGATAAACCACTTGCGGCTTTTTTGAGTTTCAAATTATGTGAATAAAGCTACATTTAGCGTTCTAATTCACACAATTGTTTTTTTACCACAAGCCATAACTGCCATGAAATCCTTTCAATTCTTTCTTGAAAAGCAAGTTTTTGGTGTATGCAGTCGGTTAGGCGAAATTATGGGAATTTCTTCCAATGTCATCCGAATGTACTTTATCTATTTATCATTTCTCACATTGGGTTCTCCCTTAGTACTTTATTTGGCACTTGCTTTTTGGATGAACGTCCGTAGATACGTGCGAAGAGGCACTCAACTGAAAGAGTTTATCATCTAGTGTTTCTACGATGCTAACTGATTGGAGGAAGCCTCAAGCTTTCCTCCTATTACCAAAATATCGTCGAGTTGCTTTTGGTTGCCTGCATTCATCCAATCAGTAATTGTTTTTGAGAGTGCTTCGACTTGCTTATCCATCGACAGCTCGTGGATATTGAGTAGCAGTTCTCTAAAATTGCGCGTGTAGAATTTTCTTTTCTCAGGTCCTCCGAACTGATCGGGGTATCCGTCGGAAAATAAGTAAAAATATGTGGGGGAGTTATCGGGGGTTGCCAGCGAAATGGTATGCCTTGTAAAGATGCGAATTTGCTCTTTTTGTTGCCCACCTATCGGTTTTTTATCGCCTTTGATGTGGTGCAATTTCCCTTGCTGAATATAGATTAGCGGATTTTTCGCACCTGCAAATAGCATTTCTTGTTTTTTAAAATCGATGGTTACTAACGCCATATCCATACCATCTCTACTTTTATTTTCGTCTTGGCGAAGCGATGCGTGAATTCGCCGGTGCATTTCATTTAAAATCACATCGGGTAAAGTGATTTTCCGTTGTTCTACAATTTCTGAGAGGATGGTATTGCCTACCATGCTCATGAAAGCACCGGGGATGCCATGCCCTGTACAATCTACTGCTGCTATAATTAGTTTATTCTCAACGGTATTAAACCAGTAGAAATCGCCACTTACGATATCTCGGGGTTTAAAAAACACAAAGGCATCTTGCAAATGCTTATTTAACTTGGCGGGTTGAGGTAAAATGGCTTGTTGAATCCGCTCGGCATAATTAATACTAGCCGTAATTTGATTGTTTTTCTGCTGGATATTGTCGCGTTGTGCGGAAATTTCCAAGTTTTGCTGTACGATGCTATCTTGTTGTGCCAAAATCTCTTCGTTTTGCTGGTTGATTTCTTCGTTTAGCTCGGCGAGTTCTTGCTTTTGCTTTACTAAGATGGCGTTCAGTTTGCGTTGCTTACGTAAGCTGATAAACACCACAATAGCGGTAGTTAACACCAAAAGTCCCCCTATGACCGATGCAGTAATGATGAGCTGCTGCATTGATTTTTCCCTTTCGAGTTTATTGACTTTTGCCTGTTCTGCAAGCACTTTCGACTTTTGTTCAAGCACTTTCAGCCGTGCATCTTTCAGGCGGATTTCCCGTTCCATGAGGCTATCTTCCAAATCTTCCTGCATAAACTCGCGCAATAAGAGGCTATCAAACAATGCACGGTTTTCTTTCGAGAGCGATTCCTTCGTTTTGCTTGCACGGTAAATTTGCCGGTTCTTCTTCTTAATTTCTGCTGTAAGTGAAGTTTCTGTTTGGTCGAGCTCTTTTTCAGCAGTTTCAAGTGCTTTCACGGTAGAGTCGAGTGCTGTTTCTCGCTCGCGAAGTTCTTTAGCAGTAGTTTGGGCAAACTCAGCGAGGTAGGCGGCAAAATCGCCTTGGAGTTGTTGATATTCGCGCAGGGCGCGCCGATCGCGAGATCGCAAATCGCCTTTAGCTTCGAGAGTTTGGGAACTTTTTAAAACAGTCCCTACCATAAACTCTTTAATTTCCTCTTTGCTGATAAGGTCGTTTTCGTACTGTTGTTTGTAAATGAGGTATGCTTTTTCGTATAGATCCACGGCTTTATCGTGCCGTTGTAACTGGTTGGCATATAAACTTGCTAAATTTTTATAGGCTTGCAGAAGCCCTTCGGTATAAGCAAGGTCATCAGCAAGCCGTTCAGCTTCTTCGCCATACCGCTCTGCCTTTTTAGGGTCTGCCGTGGCGTACCGTTGGCATAAAATATTAAGAACATCAACTTGGTCCCGATCTTTTCGGTTTAGTTTTACAATTTCTTCTAGTTGAGCGATTGTAAGATTTTCTTGAGCAAATACAGCTTGCATAGAAAGGAAGCTCAAGGAAAGAATGAGTAGATATTTAGTCATTGTTCTGGTTAACGTGTTAAGGCATTTCGAAGAGTTTTTCCTTTGGTAAAACTGTTAACCTGAGTCGTTTAGTATTTATCAATTGCGGATAAAAGCAACTGTTTGTTACCCTGCGTAAGAGTAGCACGAACAGTTCTTTTTACCATGAAAAGCTCTTTGCCTACTAAAAATTAAGATTGCTAAATACGAATTCCCCAAACTAAAATATCGTCGCGCTGTTGGCTTACCCCTTGGTGAGTTTCCAGTGTTGCTTCGAGGGCTGCTTTTTGATCAACTAGGGGCATTTTAGCGATTTGCTGTAAGGTTTTGCGCAATCGTGCACCGCCATACTTCTTACGTTCTTCATTATTTTGGTCAGCAAATCCATCGGTAGTTAGGTAAAGTATACTTCCTTTGGGTAGAGTGATTTGATGCTCCACAAATTCTTTTTGTTTGCGGACGTTTCCTCCTAGCCCACTGCGGTTACCTTTCTGTTCATGTAGTTGTTCGGTGGAAGCATCCCAATAATACAGAGGGCGTTTCGCTCCGGAAAAGCGTATGCGAACTGTTTGATCGGCTTGAGCTTCCATGCCTACCAAAATGGCATCCATTCCGTTCACATCGCCGGTAAACTCTTGTTTCAGGGCAATTTTTATATCTACATCAATTTTATGCAATGCTTCGCCTAAGTTTTCTACTTTTTGTAGCCCTAGCACTTTATCGAGCAAAGAGTTGCCAATCATGCTCATAAATGCTCCGGGGATTCCATGCCCGGTACAGTCTACGGCAGCGGCATAGGTAACACTACTTTCGGCTCGTAGCCAATAGAAATCCCCGGAAACCACATCGCGTGGTCTGTAAATCACAAAGTATTCTTGAAGGGCTTCTTGCATACGGCTTTCAAAAGGGAGCATGGCTTCCTGTATCAGTTTAGCCGATTGTACACTGCTATGCATTTTCAGGTTCTGGTTCTTGAGCTCTAGGTTTTGCCGCTCAATGAACTCGCGTTGCGAAAGCATTGCCTCGTTGAGTTGTTGTAGCTCTTCGGTTTGTGCTAGCAATTCGTTTTGTTTTTTAGCAATTTCTTGGTTTTTGCTAGTAAGTTGGGTGTTACTTTTTCGCTTTATTTGATATTGGTTGTATAACAACACTATTAAAACTAGCGCAAGGAAAACACCTAAAAAAGCAGAGTTACGGATAAACTGTTGCCGTTCTATCTCTAAAGTTTGTTTAGTGAGTTCTAAGTTTTGGATTTCATATTCCTTAGTTAGCAAGGCAACATCTTGGTAGCGTGCCGAGGTATCTTGGGCGGCAATTTCGCGTATAAGGTCGTTCACATCTTCGCCAAAATACTTCTTTACAATTACCTCCATTTCTTGTTTGAAATTAGGGCTAGTGAAAAAAGCATTCATCGGCTCGTTCCAATCGCTAGCTAGCGGATAGGCGATGCCATATCCGCCTGCATTACGTACTTTAAACATATTTTGCCGACGGATCCGCAAGCCTTGCTGCCGAGCTAGCAAATACGAAGAAAGCTGCGAATAGCCGTATAAATTGTCTTCTTCAGAAATGCGTTCAGCGATTTCGTCGAAATGTTCCATGTACTCTTTCTGCATATTAGGAAGTACATTGGCTTGTAGTTTATCGAGGTTTCGGTCGTATGTACTGCTGCGCATACTTAGTGCTGTAAGTCCTTCAAATGCTTCGATAAACTCGGTGGTATCGGCAGCAATCGGAACATTATAGCTACTAATCAGTACTTCTACATCGGGCATGTAGGGGAGGGTAAACTTTACTTCCTGCAAACGCTCTGGGGTGATGGAAAAAGAGGCAGCCCCAAACTCGCCTGAACTTCCATTTTTTATCTGTTGATAGAGCGATTGAAACATGGGGTTGGGGAGGTATCGAATGGAAAGTTCTACTCCATATTTCTCTTGCACGAACGTACGGAACGATTCCATCAACTCGTGTTCAATGCCCTTTAACGTTTTGCCTTCTTCATAGAAAAAAGGCTCAAAATCAAAGTAATACACAATGATTTCCCCCTTTTTTTCTTGTTTGGCGATTTCCCAAGAACTTTGAGCGCGCGCTTGCCCGAAGGCTGCGAACAGCAGTCCGAGTAGCCATAAATTGCGAATAGTATTTTTACAAAAAGATATGCGCATAGCAGATTTCAGCGGGTCTTACGACTATTTATTTGAACTGTAAATTACGCAATTATGGCTAAGAACGCATTTGCTTTAACGAAATAATACAGTAAAGTGAAGATATAGCGAATACTTAAACCGTAGGCAAGTCATATACTTTGCGAAGCAATTGCATTTTAGGGTATGCCGCTTCAGGGGGGTGTTTCTTTAAAAAAACGCAGTCGTGCTGGGAAGCAAACGAACCATGTGCAAGATATTTTTTAACCAACTCAAACCCTTTAGAGGCTAAGTAACTTTCAACTTCGGGCAGTAAGGCAATCCCTTTGTACAAAGGAATGTTGAATAGTTCAAGCTGTAAGCCAAGACAATGGTTTTCAAGAAATGCTTCTCCTCCTTTCAAAATTTGAAATTCAGCACCTTGTGCATCAATCTTCATAAAATCGAAAGAAATAGGGGGCGAGAGCGAAGTAAGGACTTGATCTAAGGTAGTGCAGCGGACTTCTTGCTCGGAAGCGAGCTGAGAGCGTTCGAACCAGGTTTGGGCAAGCCACGGATTGCCTCGTTGGCAGAGGCTTTCGTAGTTTTTTTCTACATACTCGTAATTCTGCTTGAATAAAGACGAACCAGAGCCTCCCAGCCCTTGGTAAATGTAGAAAGGTAGAGTAGCTTCTTCTTCCCAAAGTGCTGCCTGCGAGGTGATTATATTAGGGTGTTCCGCCGCTTTTTCGAGTGGTTCAAAGCTTAGCAGTTTGGCAATGTATTTTGCATGAGTAAACCAAGGCTCGGGCAAATCGCCTAGGGCGCCTACATCAATAAAGTTGAGTAGCCCTTGCCCTCGGTAGTTAATGCGCCCATGCCCCAATACTTGCTGGCGTAGTATTTTGATACCTTTTAATACAAAATGCTTCATTGCGCAAAGATAGGCGTACAGCTATCTTGAATACGAGCATCTGTGCCTTTTCTTTCTTTAAAATAAGAAGATGACTTGCCGTTAAACAGTGTTAAACAACGTGTAGACATATTTCTTCCCCCTACTTTTGCATAAACTCTAAACGGAAAAAACGTGGCAAAAAAGAATATTACCATTGTAATTGTGCTTATGAGCCTAGCACTTACCGGGCTTATTGCACTGCAGTTTTATTGGATTAAAACCGGCATTCAAACGAACAAAGAACAGTTTAGCCGCAATGTACATGCAATGCTCGATGCCGTAATCTACAAAGTAGAGCGCCACGAAACTCTTTATGTAACACGTAGTAAAATTGAAAATAATGTAAACGTACAAAACGATTTCTACTCACTTGAAATTGATTCTACCGGAACGGCGCGGTGGACCGAACAGCAGACCGTGCGCATTCGGCAGTTGTTTGGCTCTGATAAACTCTCGGAAGAAGGCTATGCCTACGAAGTGGAAGAAGAAGCGGTGATTAGTACCACAGGCGTAGCGCGTAAGAATATAATTTCTGACGATGAAACTACCTTACGGCTAAACCCTGACTTAGAGAACTTAATTACCGCAGAAGATAGTGTACGTTATAAAAATCAGCTTACTCCTTCGCTCACGGTGAAACTCGCACAAAAGTCGGAATTGGTCTCTTTTATTGTAAATGAACTGATGGTTGCCGATCGCAAAAAGTCGGTGGATGAACGCATAGACATGACCATGCTCGATTCACTATTGCGCCAAGAACTACGCAACCGTGGAATGGATATGGAATATCAGTTTGGTGTAATCAATTTTAACGATAACACAGCGCCTAAGTTTGTCTATACGAATGTAGAAACGGCACAACAAGAATTGCTTGAGTCGAAATTTCGTACGCAACTGTTCCCTTCTGATTTGTACGACAACCAAAATTTTCTTGCCATTCATTTCCCGAAGCAAAACAAATACATTTTTATGGAACTGATATCTGTGTTAGGAGCCTCGGCAGGGTTTATCTTACTCATTGCTGTTAGTTTCGCGGTAGCGATTTTCACGATTCTTCGGCAAAAGAAAATATCGGAGATTACCAAAGATTTCATCAGCAACATGACCCACGAACTCAAAACCCCCATTGCTACCGTTTCGCTGGCTTGCGAAGCGCTGATGGACCCCGATATTCGCCAAATGCCTACTCAAGGGACGCGCTACCTGAACATGATTCGCGAAGAAAACGACCGCCTATCGCTACAGGTAGAAAAAGTGTTGCAGATTGCCCGACTCGATCGAGGTGATTTTAAGCTAAAAATCGTTCCTCTTGATTTACACCAAGTGATTGAAAAAGCAGTCCGAAATATTCATATTCAAGTGGAAAAGCGCGAGGGCTCCATCCAAATGCTACTCGAAGCCGAAAACCCTTATGTTGAAGGAGATGAAGTACACCTCACCAACATTGTGAATAACTTATTAGACAATGCCAATAAGTACTCTCCGGAAACGCCGGAAATCACCATCCGAACGGTGAGTAACCCTAAAGGAATCCGATTATTTGTTTCTGATAAAGGGCAAGGTATTTCGCGCGATATGATCAATAAAGTATTCGATAAGTTTTATCGCGTACCTACCGGGAATGTCCATAATGTAAAAGGGTTTGGGCTTGGGCTAAGTTATGTTAAAACCATGATTGAAGCGCACCATGGAGATATTTCGGTAAAAAGCGAACTAGGAAAGGGAAGTACTTTTATCATCTTCTTACCTTATAAGCAACATGGGCAAGGATAAGGTAAGACCGCCTTTTTTGCCGTCAAAAAGGTAACAATGCATAACTTTACGCCTCAAACTTATCCGTTTATTGTATGCTGCCCATCGTTTTATTCGACGAACCCACTACCCGCAACCAACTGCTTCCTTTTACCTTTACGCGCCCTTCGGCAATGCTCCGCTGTGGTATTCTTACCTTGGCAGAAAAATGGGTACACCGCAGAGCTGTTGTATCGGTTTTAGCTACT
>CAYMYI010000057.1:0-25362 GCA_964394585.1 uncultured Roseobacteraceae bacterium | reverse complement strand
CTAAACCGACTCCTGAAACTGAAAAGGTCTCCCTTTAGGAGACCTTTTTTTTTACAACTATGGAACATCCAAGCATTTCACTAAAGTACATTTTTACTCGCTTTTTGGGTATTGGTGCATCGGCATTCGGAGGCTATATGGCGCTAGTAGCAGTAGTGCAAAAAAAGCTAGTGAAAGAAGATAAGGTCTTACAAGATGATGACATCTTATCCGTAATTTCTATTGCATCGGTATTGCCTGGACCTTTGGCAGTGAATATTGTAACAAGTTTGGGTTATAAAATGCGCGGTTGGGTCGGAGCCATTGTAGCTTTTATAGCGGTGCTCTTTCCCTCTTTTTGCATCATGATTTTGTTTGCAGAGCTCTATGAAAACTACCAGGATCTCCCCATTGTAAATGCGCTGCTTAAGGGCGTACTTCCGGTAGTCATCGGTCTGATTTTTCATACCGGTATTAAAATGGGGAAAAAAAACATCGACTCAGTTGCCCAAGTTGTTATCGGATTAGCCTCTATTATTTTGGTCATTGCAGTTCCTTCTTTCTACATTTTATTTGTGATTTTCGTTGGCGCCTCCATTATCGGAGTGTTACTAAAAAAGCATGGGAAAGAAAGCGGAGGAGCAACGGTAACGGCAATATCGGGGCGTGCTCATCTCTACACTTTGATATATCTAGTGGGTACAATTGGTATATTGATAACGCTTGCCAGTGTATTGGCAAATAAAACTCCCACCGTATTGAATATTGGACTAACTTTTTTCAAAGTAAGCCTTACACTTTTTGGGGGAGGGTACGTCATGGTTCCCATACTGCAAAGTTTGTTAGTAACCGAATTACAATGGATTGACACCGCTACGTTCGTAGATTCGATTGCCTTTGGGCAGATTACCCCCGGCCCTATTTTAGTAAGTGCTACCTTTATTGGATATAAGCTCAAAGGTATTGTTGGGGCTATCGTGGGTACATTGGGGATTTTTGTGCCTTCTGCGGTTTTAATGGTTATTTCCACGCGGTTTTATGAAGCTATCCGAGAAAATAAACTGGTAAACGCTTGCTTTTACGGTTTAAAACCTGCCGTAATCGGTCTTATTTTAGCGTCATCCTATACAATCAGTAAAAATATTGACCTAAATCTGTTTACCATTTTTATAGGCATCGCCACTATATTATCTTTAGAGTTCACCAAAGTAAGCATCTTCTACATTTTATTGGCAGGTGCTATCTTAGGTATTTTGTATCACACATTATTATAAACTACCTTGAAACAATCAGCTATACAATCTTCGTTTTCGTTTGTGCAATTTATAGGCACACAACGCTCAGGCTCGAACTTGTTGCGGCTCATGCTCCATCAATTACCTGAAGTTTCAGCCCCACATCCTCCGCATATCTTGCACAATTTCCTTCCTCATTTAGAGAAGTACGGAAATACTCATTTGCATATTGAAGAGCTTGCCGCCGATGTAGCCAAATGGGTACAACTCAATCCTGTTCCTTGGGAAAAAGGCGAAATTTCCATGGAGTCAATCGTAAAAAGAATAAAGCAGCCTACTTTGCAAGGGGTATTTCAAGCGGTATATGAAATACGCGCTGCTGCTGAAGGAGCTTCCATTTGGTGCTGCAAGAGTATGCAAAATGTTCATTACTATACCCTATTGGAAAAGTTAGATACCCCTCCCCTATACTTGCATTTATACCGCGATGGGCGCGATGTGGCATTATCATTTCAAAAAGCATTAGTAGGACCTAAGCATATTTATCAGCTTGCTCAAAAGTGGAAAGCCGACCAAGAAGCAGCCCTAGCTATCCAAAAAGTAGTACCTCCGCAGCGTTTTATGGCTATCCGTTACGAAGACCTCATCCAAAAACCCAAAACTGTTTTATCGAAAATCTGTAGTGTACTCAACATTTCATTTCGAGAAAACTCAATGGCCTACTTCCAATCGGAAGAAACGCTAAACACTGCCATTTCGGGCGAAATGTGGAGTAATGTAAAGAAACCGGTGATTGCCGATAATTATAACAAATTCCAAAAAGAGCTATCAGAAGATGAAATCAGACTATTTGAGTTGATAGCCGGCAACATGTTAGAAACTTTAGGTTATGCTAGATGCTATCCTAATACACAATGGCAACTTTCTGCCGAAGAAATCGAAGATTTTGAGCAAAAAAATCGAGAATTAATGCAAAAAGCCCGCTTAAAAGCAAGCGCAGCAGAACTTGCGAAGCGACATGGCCAAGAACAAATGAAACACGAATTAGCTAATAGAAATCATATTGTTGAACTATGAGAAAGTTACTGTTAAGGTCAAGATATATTCTTTTTTCCATTTTGCTCATTGGTTGTAATTCAAGCATTTTCGATGGAGAACCTCAGGCGAAAATCAACCCCAAAAACCCATTGCGCGCTACCATAGAATGTATTACCCAGCAAGAAGAAACCATACAAATAGCCTACTGGAAAAACGACGCCCATATATCATTCACGCAGGCTTCAACCAACACAAACCATTCGTTTACGCTTACGAACCTTTCCCCTAACACCACATACTATTATCAACCGCTGCGCTCGGGAGAAACTGTAGAGAAAGTGAAAGCTTCTTCGTTTACTACAGGTGCCATCGCAGAAGATTTGTTATCGGTAAACGTGTTGCAGGGCGATAGTACAGCATTCGATGGGCACATCCTGATACGCCGATTCTTTAAAAATGGTGTCGATGCTATGCTGAACAGCAAAGGGGAAATTACTTGGTACGAAAACCATGTAGACTCAGTGCTTCGTCCATTTTACTATACAGAAGAAAATAGCTTATTGGCGATTCACGATTCGCTTGAATTACGCGAATATGCCATGGATGGTTCTTTAATGCTCCAACTCGATTTTGAAGAAAAAGGGAGAACTCAGCCTTTCCATCACGAAATTTTCTACAATAATCAAAAGCAACTTGTTACGTTAAGCCATATTGAAAAAACATTTGACCTCTCTTCCGTAGGAGGCAATTCCTCGCAAAATGTTCGTACCGATCATCTTTTGGTAATGGATACTTCTGGCACTCTCATGTGGAGCTGGTCGCCATTTGAAGTGGCGAACCCTGCCTATGACCCTGAAATTCTTAATCGTCTGACAGACTGGGGGCACGCTAACGCAATCGCGATAGCTCCCGACGGCAATTTTCTGATAAGCTTTCGCGATTTTTCGCAAGTATGGAAAGTGAATGCCACTACTGGCGAACTGATTTGGAGACTAGGAAAGAATGGTGATTTTGACATGCCCGAAGAAAGTTTTTTTATACGGCAACATAGTATTCATTTCAATACCAATGGCGATTTAATGTTATTTGATAATGGAGATAGAGAAATTCGCCCTGAATCGCGCATTGTAGCATTCTCCCTCGATGAAGCCAACAAAATGGCAACACCTACGCTACAAATCACGCTCCCACGTAAGTTTTCTTCTTACCGAATGTGTAGCGCCTACATGATTGACGACGAACACATTCTAGCGTGCATTGCCCGAAAAGATGCAAATTTGCTTGTCCTCGATACTGCCGGCACTATAAAATGGCATGCTCGGGTAAATCACTCTTCGTATAGAGCTTACTATATACCGCAGTAAATAAATGTGTAAAAAGAAAATTTATCGAAATAAAAGACTCCTATGGCATCCATCTATCAAAAAGCACTAGGAAGCGAATTCCAAAAATTACACCCCAAAATACAAGAACGGTTTGGCTTTTCGAGCGAAGATGGCATAGCTTCAGTAGGTAAAGGTGTTATGGAAAAGGTTTGGAAAGGAAAGTTTTACACGCTCCCTTTCTTGTACATTGGTACTTGGCGCAACATTATGTTTCCAGCTTCGGGAACTGATATTCCGTTTCAGATTGAAAACTATGCCTACCGCGATAATTTAGGCCGCGAAACGGTTACTTGGGTCCGAACATTCTATTTCACTCCTCAGTATCGGCGGTTCGATGCCACGATGATTTACAGCCAACAACGGAATTGCATTGTCGATTATTTGGGTAATCGGCAACATCTGGCGGTGGATATCGAAATGTTTGCCGACGAAGAAGGTGGTATTAATTTACGTTCGGGAGAGCAACGTTTCTACGAAGGAGCTATCGCCTTCCGTTTTCCCATGTTCTTTTCGGGGTATGCCCAAGTACGCGAATGGTTCGACGATAGCATCCAACAATACCGAATCGAAGTCAACGTCCGCAATAAACGATGGGGCCCTCTTTTTGGTTATAAAGGAAAGTTTGAAGCAGAATTTATACAAACTCATGGAAACACAATCCCCCAACACGTTAAGCCACTCCGCGAAGAAACAAGAGAATAGTCCCATTTTATTGTTCGATGGTGTTTGTAATTTGTGCAATGGTCTTGTACAGTTTACCATAGAACGCGACCCTCAGGGCAAATTCAAATTTGCTTCTTTGCAGTCAAATTCGGGGCAATCTTTACTTAAAAAGTTTAATCTTCCTACCGACGATTTCGACTCTTTCGTGTTGGTAAATGGTGATAAACACTATACAAAATCTACTGCTTCCTTGCGAGTAGCTAAAGGTTTTGGTGGGTTTTGGGCTCTTTTCTATGGATTCATCATTATCCCGAAACCTCTTCGCGATTCAGTTTATAACCTTATTGCCCGAAACCGGTATCGGTGGTTTGGCAAACAAGAAACTTGCTGGATGCCTACTCCTGAACTAAAAGCTCGTTTTTTAGAATAAGCAATTCGCCTACGAGTCATCGTCTTCGTCATCGCTATGCATGTATTTCATCATGTTATAAGCATCGTCTTGAGAAAGCGTTTGGTCTTTATCGAGCACAAACTCTCCTTTGCTCACTAAGCGTTGCAAGTGCTTATACATATTTGACACAATCAACAGTAATATGCCAATCACAAACGTTACGAGGATTTTCCAAATTGGTTCGAGCTTCCAAAAATCAAAAAGGAAAAACTTAACTAAGGTGAGCCCCAAGAGTACCAAGGAAATCAATCGGATTTCTTTAATCTTATTGCGCATTCCAATGTACATGAATGCAAAGCCAATTACTGCCCAAAGGATGGAGTACCCAGTGAGTCTAATTTGATCGAGCGACGACTCAATACTACTATCAAAAATACCACTGCGCAGTAAAACTACGGTATGTTCTAGCTCAAAGGTAGCATGGGTTACTATCATTACTGACATAATCCACATCACGATGGAGTATTTTCCGGAAGCATATCCTTCCGATTTGACAATATCGCGAATCAGTAAATAAACCAGCAATACCGAAAGGACTACATTCAAATAATGAAAGCCAAACGGTAAAAACGGTTTGTTGTGTACGATGAACGCATCGCGAAGGGCAATTGTATTAAAATGCCCATATACAAGGTAAGAGACTACGGCAAGCCCCATCATGGTGCCAGTAAAAAGTTTGAGGCGATCAATATCGAAGCCCATTACCACAGCGCGTACCCCTAAAATATACACCATGTTATACGCACCGAGCACTAAAACTCTAAAATCCATTCCCCCGACTGTATCGCGCGTATGGAAAATAAGTTCTAACAGCCCGCAGAAATATGTTGTGAAAATTAAAATAGAACCTAAAGTCTGTGCATAACTTTCCTTAGGAATAAACATGATGTCGTACTCTCCTTTTTTGAAGTAAAGGATTAAAAGTGTAGCGGCAATCATGAAGGAGGTAAGCAAACCCGCCCCAAAACCTTCGTTAATTATAAGCGGCACGCGATCAACCTCAACATAATAAGCATGAAACCAGTCGATTCCCATCGTGATGATTGCAAGCAATAAAGTAAGTACCGAAGCACCTTTCAGTAATTTATTTTGCAACCACAACCCAGAAATCAACAAAAGGATAGATTCAACTACCCAAAATGTATTGATGTACGATTCTTTAAAAATGAGCCACCCGCCAATCGTGATAAAAACCACAGCTTTACCTAACACAATTTCTTCGAGTTCATCATCTACGTTATCCCTTCTGTAAATCATGAAGGTGTAGAACAAATTGAAGAGTCCCAAAGCAGCTAAAAAGTATTTAAAATCGGAGGTAAGCGTCAAACCATCGGTGATAAACCACATCCCTAACACATAGAAAAAGGTGTAGCTCATCATTATGTATGCATCGAAAGTGATAAATGTAATATGAGGCTTTATATTGTACACAATATCATTTACAAAATACACGAAGTAAAAAAGTGTACTAAACACCATAAGCCACATGTACTCTGCCGGTCCGGCTTTGCCCTGAACCATAATGGCCCACCCGAACAAAAACATAAGCGTAGCGATGTAGGAAATCAGGTTAATTTCGCGCCAATTTTTTTTATAGGCAATAATGACCATCGCTAAGTTGATAACGAAAATGTAACTAAAAAAGAAAATGTAGTTTCCATCGCCTTGGCTTACTACAAAAGGAGTTGCATACCCACCAAAAATTGAAATAATTGCCAAACGCATGCGATCGTACAGTAAAGCTGCTGTCGTAATCAAAACAGTAATCACTACGTTGAGCACGAACGCTGTGGGCTGGTTAATCATTTCATAGTCAAAATAGGCTAGGTAAGCAGTGTAATACAACACGGCTGCTCCAATGAGGACTAAACTCGTACTAATAACATTTTTTCGAGAGAGTAAATAATGAGCAGTACCAAATAAGCCCACACCGATAAGGCTCCCAATAGCAATACGCGCAAAACGAGGCACATAGCCCAAGGCAATGGCATAGCGATATGCCACAATTAGTGTTATTAAGATGATAAGCGCTGCGATTTTGCTCATCAGGTTTTCGCCAATAAATTTTTCTAGGTCGCGGCGGGTAATCGGTAAATCTGTAGGGATGGTGGGTAAAACAGGAACGTTCGGCGTGCCTTTTTTCATAGATTCAATCTGCAACCGAACAATCTCGGGGCGTTCTTGAAACTCTTTGATATACACTCGGCTTGCATAGTTTTTTTTAAACTCGGTAGGGTTTTTTCTTTCTTGTTCACGGCGAATCTGGCGTAACTTCTCTACCTCTTGGTAAGAAGGATATAGGCGGTTGTGCTTTAACTCAAAATCGTTTTTCGTAAAATCTCCTTCCGATAGCAAAACCTCATATTCATCATCATTGGTCAAATGAGCATAGGTATCGTCTTCGTTGAATACGCTATTGCGAAGTTCTTTAAGCTCAGAGCGCAGGCTGTTCATTTGCTCCTTTAACTCTTCTTTTCGCTTATCTTTCGTTACTTTTTTGAACTCTTCAAAATTGCGCGGTTTTTCTTCCATGAGATTATTCGGTTTCTAATAAAAAGCGCACTATTCCCCTCAACGGACATAATAATTCAGTAATAATAACTAATTAAAGAGTAGAAAAAAAGAAAAGGAAGTTAAACTTTTACTTTAACTTCCTTTCATAAACAGGCTGCTAATGTGCCACTTTAAATTTTTTCTTTTTAACCAAAATTCTGTAAAGAATAAAGATGTTTTCTGTCACAGATTTGTAGTAAGGATTTTATTTAAAATAGCGTTTTTGTTACAGTATTTTATACAAAAGCGTATTTATTAATGAAATCACTATTGCAAACAACAAAGCCCACCAAAAGTTTTTGATTTTCAGACCTGAAAGCAGCCAATCGGCAAGCATAAGAATCAAAGCATTAATCACCCAAAGGAATAGCCCCAGCGTAACTAATGTTATAGGGAATGTTAAAACCTGCATGATAGGTTTTACAAAAAAATTAAGGAGAGAAAGTACCATTGCCGCTAATAATGCATGCAAAAAGTTTTTAATTTCAACGCCCTTTAAAAGATAGGCAGCAATAAAAATAGAAACGGCGTTTACCAAAATAGTTACCATAGTTTTCTGTATCTTAAATGTGAATTATGATGACGATAAGATAATGAAATTTAAGCATCTATCCTTCTGTACGGTATTACTGATTTGTTGTTTTTTAGGGGCATGTAGGCAAAAATATCCGGGGCGAGTTACCTTTAAAGTGAAGGTGCCACCACCCTATCATACCCAAAACAGTACCTTATACATCGCGGGCGATTTCAACCAATGGAACCCCAAAGACGAACGTTTCCGCCTTCAGTTTCAAAAAGAAGGCTTTTTTACAGCTACTTTCGATAGCCTGCCCAAAACTATTCAGTACAAATACACCCAAGGTAGCTGGAATATTGTAGAGCGTAATCCACAAGGAGGTGAAATCGCAAACCGCAAGCATAACACCCATTTGGCAGCGGAAACCGAGGATGTCATTGCTCGATGGCAACCCGCCGAAAGGCCTTCCACAGCCTCTAGAAATGTACAGATACTCGACACTGCGTTTACCATACAGCCACTCCAGCGCACTCGTCGGATATGGGTGTATATCCCCTCGCAATACTATACCGACTCGCTCTATCACCCGGTGATTTATATGCACGATGGGCAAAACTTGTTTGATTCTCAAACTTCGTATGCAGGTGAGTGGGGGATTGATGAGGTGCTCGATAGCTATGCCCCTTCTCAAAAAGCCTTACCAATTGTTGTCGGTATTGATAATGGGGGGAAACATCGCCTTGACGAATATTCGCCTTTTATAAACCTGCGGCACGGTGGCGGAGAGGGTAACCAGTACCTCACTTTTTTGGTTGAGCATCTGAAACCACATATCGACACTACCTTTCGCACTTTAACGCAAAGTGCTAATACTGCCATTGGAGGCAGCTCCATGGGCGGCTTAATTTCTCTGTATGCAGCGGCAAAGTACCCTAATATTTTTGGGAAAGCCTTTGTTTTTTCCCCCTCACTTTGGTTTTCCAAAGAGATCTTTACGGTAGCCCAACAAGCAGATTGGCACCCAAAGCCCAAGCTCTATTTCTTAGTAGGCGAACAAGAAGGGGGCGATATGGTGAACGATTTGTACAAAATGAAGGAGTTATTACAAGCGAAAGGCTTCGATCAGAATCACTTATTTTCGAGTACTATTCCAAACGCGGAACATAACGAAGTGCTATGGCGTGCCCATTGGCGAAATGCCTACGATTGGCTATTTTCATCCGAAGACCTCAAACTCTGAGTTGTAATGGCAATTATCAAAAAAAAGAAAGTACCCTACCCTATCAGTGCTCAATTGACTGATTTTTTGAAGCGATACAGCCGCTACTCTGCAATCCCTATTCATTATACTGACTTGCTTCGCTACGAAAATGCCATTACCCTGTACGATCATCATGGTGAGGATACCTTATGGATTACGGTGTACTATGCGCAATCGGACATGGAACAAATTAATCTTAGCCTAAAAAAAATTTATGCCATTATGAAAGCCGATGGCGATATGAGCGTCATTAATCACTTGTTCATCGACCGGGTCGATTTGTGCACTTATGGCAATACCAAGCCCTTTCGGGTACGAGTCGTAAATAAAATCAATGATAATTTTGACTATTTCTACATCAAAAATGCAGATGCTTCACGTATTTATGGGCTTGAACTCGAAGATTTACTTTCCCCTAACCGCATAAACTACGTAGTACATAAAGAAACACTCATTGAAGAGCACATTGCAGGCATCCCTGGCGATATGTTCGCAAAAGAATACCTCGACGACAAACATCTGAATAAAACTAGGCTGGCAAAAGAGTTTGTCAAATTCAATGAACGTTGTTTTGTACGACTTTTAGGCGATATGCACTCCAGCAACTTTGTGATTAACATCACACCAGATTTCGAAGAAATTAATTATCGCATCCGAGCGATTGATTTCGATCAGCAGTCGTACGAGGGGCGTCGTTCTATTTATATGCCTCAATATTTCAAACAAAATAACCCCATTATCCAAGTTGGTCTCGATACGCTCACGCCAGAAACCGTGCGACAATACCAACGGGAAGAACGATCGCTGATTGCTACACGCCTACGCGCTTCGTTACATACCATCCGCGACTTGCTCAATGCCATGAAGCAAGATCATATTGCCCCTGCCGAACATGTTAAATCACTGAGGCAAGAACTTGCTAGTTTTTACCGCGATAACCGATTCTTGCAATGCCAAAACATGGGAGATATTTTGGAACATAGTTTACGCATCTTAACCTCGGCTTATCGTTCAGAAAGTGAATAGCCTGCTTGTTGAAGCTGCCTCACGATTTCTTCGGTAAGCATGGTAGGATCTTGCCGCACATAGGTTAGGGTAATATGCGCCTGTTGATAGTAGGGCAAACGTTGTTTCAGTGTACTTTCAAGCCGGCGTACTAAGTTTAAATCTGAATGTAGTAAAGGGCGACTTTCTACATTGATTGCCGCACGCTGGGCTAAAATTTCAATCGGTACATCTATGAAAATAGCAAGCCCATTTGCCATGATAAATTCCATGTTGTTATGGAAACACGGCATACCTCCCCCGGTAGAAATCACAGAGTGTTTTGGCAGAAAACTTTGCAACAGCGTGTGTTCTAAGTTTCTAAAGTGCGGTTCTCCTTCTTGCTGAAAAATATCGGGGATGGAACACTGTTCTTGTTGTTCAATCAAACGGTCGGTATCGTAAAACTTGCGATGCAAACGCTCGGCTAAGGTACGCCCCACTGTGCTTTTCCCCGATGCAGGCATTCCGATAAGGTATATTCGTTCTGGTAATGGATGCAACATTTCAAAGCAGATAATTAACGATATAAACGAACACGGGGATCGAGAAATGCTACAATTAAATCGACTAACAGATTGACCACCACAAAAATAACGGCTACAATCAAAGTGGCTCCCATTACAACGGGTAAGTCGCGTGCTAACACTGCATCAATTGTTTTGAAGCCTATGCCTTTCCATTGAAAAATATATTCTATAAAAAAGGCTCCCCCTAACACCGAAACTAACCATCCGGATACAGCCGTAATCACGGGTTTGATGCCATTTTTCAAACCGTGTTTCCACACCACCCAAAAAGTACTTAGCCCTTTGGCGCGAGCCGTTCGTATGTAATCTTCCGATAAAACCTCTAACATAGAACTTCGCATAAGCTGCGTAATAATTGCCAAAGGCCGCACTCCGAGTGCTATTGTAGGCAATATCAGGTTTTGGAGCTGCAATATTCTCCCATCAATGGGATGATCTATCCATAAATATCCTACCATATTAAGCCCGGTATATTCGCTAAGGTAAAATCCAAATATCATCGAAATTAAAATAGCCGACACAAAAGAAGGGGCTGAAATGCCTAATACGGTAATGGAAACCAAGAAATTATCCCAAAACTTTTGGTGATTCATAGCAGCAACTACCCCAAGGAAAATCCCACAAACTAAAGCAAAGCTCATGGAAGAGGCTCCTAAAATAAGGCTACCAACTAACCCATCGAACAGCATTTCATCAACTCGGCGAAACGATTTAAACGAACGACGCAGGTAAGGAGCTTTTACAACCATTACCGATTCGCCCAAGGGCAGTACACGCCAATAAGAATATTTTTCTTTGTTTTCAGGGGTATCGGCATGGAAGGAAATTGGGGATAAATCGTTAAGATAGTGGACATATTGAACAGGGATAGGATCAAGAAGCCCTAATTCTTTCAACAGCGCTTTATCGTGTGGAGGAGGTAATTTAAAACTTGGCTTCCCTAAAATGTGAAATAACATAAAAACTACGGTAACTACCCCGAATATTACCAAAAAACCCTGCCATGCTTTGTTAAACAGATAGCGTATCATATTATTTTACCGTTAAAGCGTACTTGCCAATTTGCTGAACACCGTAATAAGTTTCGATGCACTCTAAAGCCTCATTTTAGTATCTAAATTAATAGAATTCTTGCAGACTTTTAGGAGTAAACTGAATTTTATTCAGTATCGTGAAAATTAATTAGCCAAAAAGCTGAATTTTATGCTGGCTTGCTTTTGCAAAAGCGTCGTGGTTGAAAGAAGGGGGTAAGGCTCCTTCGGTTTCCAGTACTTGCAAAAGGGTTTCGGTAGCAATGTTACCCGTAAGGTCATCTTTCGCCATGGGGCACCCTCCCATACCTCCGATTGCTGAGTCGATGCGTTGACACCCGGCACGGTATGCTGCTCGTATTTTTTCTGCTGCACTTTGAGGTGTTGAATGAAAATGTGCGCCGAATTCGACATGCGGGAATGCGGGAATGAGTTCTTCAAACAATGCTTGAATCAGGCTAGGTGTCGAGCTGCCAATGGTATCGGCTAAGGAAATAATCTGCACTCCTAACTCATCGAGTTTTTCCACAAAGGTGCGTACCGTTTCGGGGCTGTATGGTTCATCATACGGATTACCAAACCCCATGGAAAGGTAAACTACCAATGTTTTACGATGCTTTTCTACAAGTTTTTGCATGTTTTCGATGTCTTCTAGCGCTTCGGCAATGCTTCGGTTGGTATTTCGCTGCTGAAAAGTTTCTGATAACGATAGCGGAAAGCCTAAGTAACCGATTTGCTCAAACTCACATGCCTGCTTCGCCCCGCGTTGGTTGGCTACGATTGCCAATAATGCCGACTTTGTATGCTGTAGGTCGAGCTGTTGCAACACTTCGGCGGTATCGCGCATTTGGGGGATTGCTTTCGGCGACACAAAACTACCAAAGTCGATGGTATCAAACCCCACAGCAAGCAGGGTATTCAAGTAAGCTACTTTCTCTTCCGTAGGGATAAAATTAGGCAACCCTTGCATAGCGTCCCGAGGACATTCAATCATTTTCATAGTCAGTTTTTTTACTATTTTTCCATCAAATTTACGTTACAATTGCTGCGATTGCAGAAATTTTGCAACTTCATTATAAAATTTCAAGATACTTTCCACCTAGCTATACTAGCTTACCCAAAATACAGACAGCAGATTTCAAGCACTATGGTAAGCCAGTCTTACAAGATTAACCGAAATTATGGCGAAAACATTAATCCTCGTACGGCACGCCCAAGCAGAACAACCCATGCTCACTGAAGACAGCCAACGCAAACTTACCGCTAAAGGAAAATCCGATGCGAATGAACTAGGGTATTTACTCAAAGAACAAGGCATTATGTACCCTCAGCTATTTTGCAGTACGGCTGTGAGAGCCCTGAACACTGCCAAGTTGATTGCCCCTGCCATTGGGCTTTCAACAGAACATGTGAAAATGCACGAGGAACTGTATAATGCTTCCGTGAACGATATGCTTTCCTTCATTAGCTCGTTAGACAATACCACTGAAACAGTAGCCATTGTAGCGCATAACCCTACAGTGAGCTATGTGGCAGAGTACTTTACCGACGAACCTTTCATGAGCTTTCCGCCTGGAAGTGCTGCCATCATACAATTTGAGATGGACTCCTGGAATATGCTTACCCACAAATCGGGCAGGTTAGTTAATTTCAAAACCGTATTTTAGATAAAATAAAACCTTTAAACTACACACACATCTATGAAACATCTAGGACTTTCCGGTGGGGGCACCAAAATCGGAGGAATCTTTGGGGCTGCCGAAGTACTTATGCAAGAAAAAAACTTTCGCCCCGAGATTATTTCGGGAATTTCAGCCGGTTCCATTTTATCGGTACCGCTTGCTCTGGGCAAGTTCGAACAAATTAAAAAACTAATTTTAAATTTCGACCTCGACGACTTTTTTAGCCAACGCCCCGTAAAGCGTAACGGTAATTTAAACGTAAAGCGAGTGCTTGCCAACTTTGTAGCAGGAAAACCCTATTTTGGGAGACAAGATGCCCTAGAAGATACGCTCGCCAAAGTAGTTTCCGCAGAAGATTTTGAAACCTATAAACAAGGTGTCTACCCTGAGTGTATTGTGGGCGCTGTGGATTTTCGTACCGGAGCCCGGGTTTACTTCCGGCTTAAAAAACTTACCTATCCACAGTTTTTAAAAGCTGTAAATGCCTCCTCTTCTATTCCCATTTTCACCAACCCAATCGAAATGACACGCAACGAAATAGACCCTGAGGCAATCATTAGCCACCATAACTTAGAAGATGAACTGTACCTGTTTGATGGCGGCGTACGCGACCACATCGGTACAGGCTTCATTTTAGACCAATACCCCTCTGTTTCAGAATCGGTTTCGATATACTCGCGCCCCGAAAACTACCGAGTGCTCCCCGAAACGTTTGAAATTAAAAATGTATTAGATGTTCTCTCGCGCTACGTAGACATCAGCAATGTAGAAGTTTCTAAAAACGACGAAGCTATCGAGCGGTTTATTTACCAAAATAGAAATATCCCGCACACGTTTGTGTTCTTACCACAAGTGATGGAATCGGTCTATGATACAGATCCCGACCGCCTACAAAAAATGTATACTGCCGGTAGAGAAATGGCTGAAAAAGCTTACCCAACTCCCAACCCTGATATGCCCCCTCCCGTAGCGTAAACTACTCAATAATTGCGAGGTAACTCTAAAAATATGAGTATCTTACCATTCGGAGGTTTTTACTAACTCACTGAGTATAAACGAGCTACTCATTTTACTGCTGTTTTTTGTGAGTATACCCATCGAACAACCATACAAACTACAGCTATGAATACTTTTAGAAATGAACCTCTGTGGCAACGCAGGTTACTCATGGAACATACGCTTATCATCACTGTGGGCATTAGCGGAAGTGGAAAAACTACGTATGTGCAAAAAAATTACCCGAAGCATACTATTGTTTCGACCGATTCCTTGCGCGAACAGTTCACCGGCGATATAAACGATCAATCGGTCAATAAACGCGTATTTCAAGAATCGTATCGAATATTAAAAGAAAAGATAGCCAACGGTAACGTAGTGTTTGATGCAACTAATGTTGAACTGAACTACTTAGATGAACTTATTAGCGAAATCACCCCTACAAAAATCCGTTTTTTAGTATTTGATACTCCTTTAGAAACGTGTAAGAAAAGAATTAAAGCAGACCTAGCCGCAGGGAAAAACCGTTCGAATGTTCCCGAATATGTGATAGAAAGGCAACATCAGCATTTCTGCAAAACGGTACACTATTTAAAATATTACTCTAACGATATTGAGTGGATTAAACCTTCTTAATTATGGCAGTAAAAAAAATTTTAATCTCTTGGTACGATCATATGCTCGACCTCACAATGGCGGGAAAAAGTGAGCAAATCAATACAAAAGGTCCGCTTTTTCTATTTCATAACAATTATTATAAAGGTTACGATAAGCACATTATTTTAACTTCTGAAAAAGACCTTAAATCAGATAAAAAACTATCGAGGATTACTCATTTTTTAAACACCCATTTCCCTACCCATCTGATTGAGCCTACCCCTGTTGATTTACAAGACATTGCCGATGTAAAAGAAATAAAAGCGAAGGTAGAAAAAGAGATAAAAAAATACGCTGACTTCGAAATTTGGTGCTTTGTGCCATTAGGCACTACCTCAATGCGTATCGTTTGGTCGATGATTCACTTCCAAAAGCGGTTTCAAACCAAGCTTATCACGTTTCGCCCTCCAAGGGGTGGAAACCTGTCAGAATCGGTTCCCGAATTGGTAGAGCTTGAAGTAGAACAATCGTCGGTACCGGTTCACCTCGAAGCGCGAGAACGCAGCTTAGAGAAAAGAGGGTCAGAAGGTAAATCGGTGAGTTCAGATAACAAAAACTTTCTAGAAACCGAATCGCTCACTCCTTCGATAAAACAGGCATTGCTAGCCGCTAAAACCGACTGCCGTGTGCTCATCTACGGTGAAAACGGAGTAGGTAAAGGCGAGATGGCGCGGTTTATCCACGAAAACTCTGATCGAAACCAAAAGCCTTACCTCGAAATTAATTGTGCTTCTCTTAGCGATCAGTTGCTTGAATCGCGTCTTTTTGGCTATATAAAAGGGGCATTTACCGGTGCACAAAAAGACCAAAAAGGTTTTTTTGAAGACTACGAAGGAGGTACGATTTTCCTCGACGAAATCGGAGATATTTCGCCAAATATGCAGCAATCGTTATTAAGAGTACTGCAAGAAAAAACCATCATGCGTATTGGCGATAACAAAGAAATCCCGGTCGATGTGCGCATCATCGCTGCTACCAACCGCGATTTAATTCAAGACGTGGTGGATGGCAAGTTCCGCCAAGATTTGTACTACCGCCTAGCAGTAGTAGAGCTCGAAATCCCGCCTTTGCGAGAACGTAAAAAAGAAGAGCGCCTCGAATTGCTCAACTTCTTATTGCGGAAAATGCAAGCGCGATACGGCAGAAAAAAGCCTATAAAGCTAAGCAAAGAGCTCAAAGATGCTATCTTAGCCTATCCTTTCCATGGGAATGTGCGCGAGATGGAACACATGATTGAATATTTCTATGTGATGATGGAAGATGAAAATGCACCGGAAGAAGTACCCAAAAGTTTTCTTCCTAAACGCATGGAGCGCATGGCTAAAGGCGAAAAGGCATCCCTGCTATGGACCGATGTTGAAAAAGCACATATCGAAAAAGTACTACGGATGTTCCGAGGAAACCTTACCCAAGCCCAACGTGCCATGGGGCTGGGCACTAACACGGAAACTATCCGTAAAAAAATAAAAAAATACAACATTGATTTAGAGCAATTTAAGGAATAATACATTGGCACTAGAAAAGTGTACTGTGCACCCATCCTCTAGCCTGTCCGTTCCCCGCCGATGCATTCCCTGAAATCGACTGAAGCCGCCTATGTTCTATTTTCTATCTAAAACCCTCGACTTTTTTTTACTCCCCCTAAGTTGGTTTTTTTTGTTACTGCTTTATGCGCTTTTTACCAAGCGGCGGACTCGCCAAAAACGTGCTTTGTGGAGTGCTTTTTTGCTGCTCTACCTCTGTTCTAATTCTTTTCTGGTAAACTTTGCTATGCTTTGGTGGGAACAGCCCCCTAAACCTTGGGCTGCACTACCCCACAATAACGCAGTCGGTGTAGTGCTTTCCGGCGTTATCAACCCCATGAAATCGCCTAAAGATCGCGTTTATTTAAACAAAGGCGCCGATCGAGTGCTTCATACGCTCGAGCTGTACAAACGTGGCTACATTAACCGCATTCTGATTACAGGAAACTTCACACGGCTATCCGGCGAAGTGTTTAGCGAGGCGGCACAGTTAAAACATCTGCTGGTACTTTCGGGAGTGCCTGCTTCCGCAATCTCTATAGAAGAACAAGCCCGCAACACCCACGAAAATGCTGTGTATGCTGCTCAATGGCTCCGTGAAAATGCTGCTAAGCAGCCGGTAATTCTCGTAACTTCAGCGTTTCATATGCGCCGATCGGTGGCGTGTTTTACCCACGAAAACGTAGAAGTGATCCCCTTCCCTACCGACTTTTATACCCGCGATGCAGAATTTCACCCAATGCTTTTACTGCCTTCGCAATCGGCATTAGCTACCTGTTCTGTATTATTGCACGAAATAGCCGGGTATCTCATTTATAAAATAGTAGGATATGCCTAGTCTTACCAGCTTGAAACCCCTTTAAATATTCACCAAAAAACGCCCTTCATTTGCAAAACTCCATCATGTTTATCATCAATCCCATTTCGGGGACTTCGCGTAAGAAAGAAATACCGTATTCGATATATCATGAGCTGAAACTACGCTACGACCACATCGAGATTGTATTTACCGAGCACGAAGGGCATGCAACCGCCCTAGCTCATCAGGCTGTGGATGAATCGTACGGATATGTATTTGCCTATGGCGGCGATGGCACCGTCAACGAAGTGGCTAAAGCGTTGATTCACTCCGAAACTACCCTGGGAATTTTACCAGCAGGCTCGGGCAATGGGCTTGCCAGGCATTTGGGCATTCCGTTAGAAACCAAAAACGCCCTGAAACTATTGTTCAATCCGAAACATATCGCGATTGATACTTGCAAAGTAAACGCTACATCTTTTTTCTGTACGGCAGGCTTTGGTTTCGATGCCCAAGTGAGCCATACTTTTGCCCAAAGTACTTCGCGTGGGCTTACTACCTATGCTAAATCGGTATTAGAAGAGTTTCAGACGCACCGCCCGAAGCGCTATCGCTTTGAAGTAGACGGCAAACCGTTTGAACGCGAAGTCTTTAGCCTTACCCTTGCCAATGCGGGTCAGTATGGCAACAATGCCTGGATTGCCCCAGAAGCCGACATTACCGATGGACAAGTAGATGTTTGTTTGCTAAAACCCTTTCCTTTTTACGAAGTACTACCGTTGGCAATTCGCACGTTTACCAAAACGTTGCACAAAAGCGAGTACTTAGAGGTGATTCGGGGTAGGCATATCGAAGTATTTACCGAAGAAGGGGAAAAAGTACACCTCGATGGAGAACCCAAAAAAATGGAGCACTCCGTTTTACATTGCGAAGTGATCCCTAATAGTTTGAATGTATTGGTAGGTTGAGTGAACCTACGTTAGAGTTTTTCTACTAGCTCAACATCATCGAGCCGGTAAATCAGCTTTTGAAAATCGTCGTTGTTGAGCCGTAAGATGCCGCGCAACACCACTTTTTCATTCACAAGGCGTTCGTTTTTTTCCATATCTAACTCCATAACGGTTTCAGGGCCTGCCCCTCCGCAAAAAAAGCAACTGCTGTACGGAAACGCCGAAAGTACTTGGTAATCGCCTTCTACATCTACCGGAATAATGTATCCTGTTATTTCAATTTCTTGATTATCCAGCGCTTTAATCTCCTCGCTAAAAACCGGCTGCGAAACGTCAAAGCCTAGCTGTTCATCATAAAAATTTTTCCAAGTAAGTTTTCCAAGGGTTTTCCAGGTGTTGTCTTGTGCTTGGGTAGTAGCACTCCCCAAAGCGAAACAAAGTATTAAAGCAGGTAAACGGAACATACAATTGCCTTTTTAAGTGATATTTCTTTATAAAAGAAGAAGCGCATCTCATTTGTTTTGAGAGCTAACGCCCCAACAAATCATCCATTTTTTTGGCATCTTCCTCAGAAAGTGCCGCTTCAATGCGCACATCGGCGAGGCCATCGCGAATAAAATCTAGAGCTTCAGCCCCTCGGCGCGACACATCAATAATTCTACCTTCTACAAACGGACCCCGATCGTTAATCCTTACCACAATTTGTTTGTTATTTTTCAAGTTCGTGATTCTGACCACCGTCCCGAAAGGTAAATGACGATGGGCAGCCGTGAGGCTATCTTGCCGAAAGGGTTCGCCACTCGCCGTCGGGCGGCCTTCAAACCGATCGGCATAGTACGAAGCCTCTCCCTCTTGTGTGAAGTTGATATTTTCTAAAGGGATGACCTCTTCTTCGGGGTCATCGTTGGGGATGATATCGTCTAAGTCGAGCAGTTCACACGCTTGGAACACCCATACTACCGATAAAAGCAATACCAACCTACCTGTTATCTTTCTGAGAAATTGCATAATAAAAATGGTTTAATTGAACATGATATAATACTATAAGGCAAAAGTAACGCCTGATTTCCCCATACCCCAATTAAAATTAGTCGGAAAATCATGCAAACATTTTATGTTTTAACAATGTTTGCAACTGTAAATAAACAACGTATCATGAATATCGAACAGGAAATTAAACAGTCAAACTTCAGAAGTATGTACCAGAAAGCAACACTCAATGTGTTATTTACGGCTTCTTGGCTGCAAACTAAAACAAATCAGGCACTCAAGGAATTCGACATTTCGTCGCAACAGTACAATGTTTTGCGCATACTGAAGGGGCAGTACCCCAAAGCTGTAACCCTTGGACTGATCCAAGAACGCATGCTCGATCGCATGTCAAACGCTAGCCGGTTAGTAGAAAAACTCAAACAGAAAGGCTACTTAAAACGCGAACAATGCGAGCATAACCGCCGACAGGTGGATATCACCATTACCGAAAAAGGAATTGCCCTGCTAGAGGAAATCCACCCAGTGATTGAAGAGGTAACCGAAAACTACCACCAACAACTGACCGAAGCTGAAGCAGCGCAGCTGAGTAACCTGCTCGATAAGCTCCGAGGATAAGCATTTCTTCTTTTCAGTGGAATCCTGCGAGTTTCTGCCTATCTTTCTATTTTACGCACCTGCTAAACCATTTTTCACGATGATTAAAGTACTTGACCTCCACTTTCTAAACATATCGGAAGCCATTGCTGCCTTCTTAATCGAAACTTCTGAAGGCCCTATTCTGGTAGAAACCGGCCCACATTCGATTTGGGAACATTTAACCGAAGCACTACAACGCGAAGGCTACCAACCTGCCGACATTAAACATGTATTCCTTACACATATACACCTCGACCACGCCGGCGGTGCTTGGGCGTTTGCCGAACTAGGGGCGACCATCCATTTGCACCCGTTTGGGGTCAGACACATGGCATCGCCTGAAAAACTGATGGAATCGGCACGTAGAATTTACAAAGAAGATATGGATCGGCTTTGGGGAGAAATGAAGCCCATCCCCGAAACCCAACTGCATGCTGTAAACCACGCAGAAGAAATTACCGTAGGCGAGGTAACTTTAAAAGCATGGCATACCCCAGGGCATGCTGTACACCACATTGCATGGCAAATTGACGATGTGATTTTTACCGGCGATGTTGCCGGAGTAAAAATTCTTAATGGACCAGTAGTAGCTCCTTGCCCTCCACCCGATATCAATGTCGAAGATTGGAAATCCTCCATTCAGCTTCTACGGAACAGCAATGCAAAAAAACTCTATCTAACCCACTTTGGGGAAATTACCCACATCGACGAACACCTCAATCAATTAGAACACATTTTAGACGATTGGGCTAATTGGATGCGCCCTCGGTACGAAAACGGAGAAGACCCCAAGGCTGTTACCCCTGTATTTCAAGCGTATGTTGCCAAGCAACTTCAATCGCAAGGCGTTGATGAGGCAGGCTTAGCTAAATACGAAGCTGCCAACCCTTCGTGGATGAGCGTAGCCGGACTGATGCGTTATTGGCGCAAAAAACTAGAAGCCTAAAAAGAATTTCGCCCTGTTTTCAATGGAAAAACAGGGCTTTTTTATGGAAACTATGTTTTCTTTCCCTCGTTGAGCAACTGCTTAATTTCGTTCAATTTGAGCAGTGCTTCAACCGGAGAAATGGTATTGATATCTAACTTTGCCAACAACTCTTTAATGTATTCGTAGTGTGGATCTTTGGCTTCAAATAAATTGAGCTGGTAATTGACCTTGGGCATCTCATTAATGCGTTTCTTGCGCATATCTTTCATTTTATCTTTTTCCAACTCTTCCAAGATTTCCTGTGCCCGAATGACAATTTGATTGGGCATCCCAGCTATTTGTGCCACATGGATACCAAAACTGTGCTCGCTGCCGCCAGGGCGAAGTTTGCGTAAAAAAATCACATTTTGCCCAGTTTCTTTCACGGCTACGTTAAAGTTGCGAATGCGGGGGAACGACTCTGCCAACTGATTTAGTTCATGATAATGCGTAGCAAATAGCGTTTTAGGGCGTGCCGTAGGGTGGTTGTGAAGAAACTCTACAATCGACCATGCGATAGAAATCCCATCGTAAGTACTGGTTCCTCTGCCTATTTCGTCCATCAGCACTAAGCTGCGGTCGCTCAAGTTGTTTAAGATGCTCGCCGTTTCTGTCATTTCCACCATAAAGGTAGATTCCCCTCGCGAAAGGTTATCCGAAGCCCCTACGCGCGTAAAAACCTTATCAACCAGCCCAATGTGCGCCTCTTCGGCAGGGACAAAACTCCCCATTTGCGCCATGAGAGCAATGAGAGCGGTTTGCCGCAATAATGCTGATTTACCCGCCATATTTGGGCCGGTAATCACCATGATTTGTTGCTCGTCGGGGTCTAGTTTAATGTCGTTCGGAATGTACGACTCTCCCGGGGGCAACTGCTGTTCGATCACCGGATGTCTGCCTGCTCGAATTGCAATAGTGCGCCCCTCTCCAATGGTGGGGCAGCAGTACCTGTGTTTTAGTGCCACTTGGGCAAAGGAAACTAGGCAATCGAGGGAGGCAATCCCCTGAGCATTGTGCTGAATAGGCGTGATGAAGTCAGTAGCGGCGATTACCAAACTGCGAAACATTTGCTGCTCGAGGACTTTCATTTTCTCTTCAGCATTTAAAATCTTCTCTTCGTATACTTTGAGTTCTTCGGTAATGTAGCGTTCGGCATTCACGAGGGTTTGCTTGCGAATCCACTCATCGGGGACTTTGTTTTTATGGGCGTTGGTAACTTCTAAGTAATAACCAAACACCTTATTATAAGCAATTTTTAACGAGGTGATGCCGGTGCGCTCTATTTCGCGCTGCTGAATTTGTACAAGGTAATCCTTCCCCGAAAAAGCGAGCTTCCGAAGTTCATCAAGTTCTGCATCGACTCCTTCGCGAAACAGTCCTCCTTGCGCAGGGTTGATGGGGGGCTCGTCCACCAATTCTTTTTCAATTTTTGAAATGAGAAATTCGCAAGGGGAAAGTTTTTCCCCCATCTGTTGCATCCGAGGGTTTTCCGCACCGGTAAGTATACTGCGGATGGGCAAGCAAAACTGCAAGGCTCTTTTAAGCTGCCCCATTTCGCGCGGGTTAATCCGCCCAACTGCCACCTTGGAAATGAGCCGTTCTAGGTCGCCTACTTGCCGTAGAGGTGTCGTTAGGCTATCGAGCAAGTCTTCATTTTCGGTGAGTGCCTGTACTACCTTTTGGCGTTCTTCGATCGTCGCTTTGTTTTTTAACGGGAGGACTACCCATTTTTTCATCATACGTGCGCCCATCGGCGTAACACAACGATCGAGAATCTCGATAAGGGGCACGCCACCTTCGTGTTGTGCGTACAACAGCTCTAAATTCCGAATGGTGAACCGATCGAGCCATACGTAATGCTCCTCTTCAATGCGAGCTATATTGGCAATATGCCCTACTTGATGGTGCTCGGTGGCTTCTAGGTAATACAAAATAGCACCTGCGGCTATGATACTTTCGGTGTGCCCTTCAATGCCAAACCCTTTGAGCGAACTGGTTCCAAAATGGCGTGTGAGTTTCTCGTAGGCGTAATCAAAGGTGTACACCCACTCCTCGGCTCGGTAAGTATTGTAATCTTCGCCTAAAAACCCTGTACAAATATCTGACTGCGAGCGGCTGTACAGCACCTCTGAGGGTTGAAATCCTCTTAGTAATTTATCGAGGTAAGCACGCTTGCCTTGTGCCACTAAAAACTCCCCTGTGGAAATATCGAGAAAGGCAATGCCCGATTGCTTCTCGCCTAAGAATACCGAGGCTAGATAGTTGTTTCGAGTAACTTCTAGCACATTATCGTTCATGGAAACGCCGGGCGTTACCAACTCGGTAATACCCCGTTTTACGATTCCTTTTGCCATTTTTGGGTCTTCGAGCTGGTCGCAAATGGCAACGCGCTCGCCTGCACGCACGAGCCGAGGCAGGTAGCTATCGAGCGAATGATGGGGAAAACCGGCAAGCTCTACCTCCGAGGCAGAACCGTTGGCTCGCTTGGTAAGGACAATCCCTAGAATTTTGCTTGCTTTGATGGCATCCTCTCCGAAGGTTTCGTAAAAATCGCCGACACGAAATAGCAGCAGCGTACCGGGGTGTTTTGCCTTAATGGAGTTGTACTGCTTCATCAACGGGGTTTCCTTGCTCTTTGCTTTCGTCTTTGCCACGGTGCTTTGTTGGTTTTTTACACAAAGCTAGGGAAAATGCAGCGTTTGCCACGATTTTCCCTACGATCATTTTGGGCTAAAAAAGGCGATTGGTTATTCCCAGCTACGTTGAGCGTTTTTAAGCTCCTTGGCTTTAAACGCTTGGGTAAGGTCTACCTGAAAGGTGTTGGCTAAATCGAGTAAATAGCTGAACACATCGGCAAATTCTTCGGCAAGGGCGAGTGGATTTTCCGGGGTTTTGTTGGTTTCTTGGTATAGGTGTTCATGCTGGCGAATCGCCTTGGCTAGTTCGCCAATTTCTTCGGTAAACAGCAAAAACTTGCGTTCAGGCGAATCGGAATCCCAACCGCGGGCTTCGCATACCGCTTGCATGTAGGCTTGGAGGGTTGGCAAATCTGCCGAATCGGGGAAAGCGGGTAGCTCCATGTAATGGCTCTTAGTTAAGGCGAAACGGGGCAATTAACGAAAACTCTGGGATGGAAATATTGAATTGCTTGCCATCAATCATCCGTTCTACGGTATAATGCCCATGCATTTTGCCAAATGCCGCTCGTAAATGGCTTCCTGAAACATATTGGTAATGTTGGCCGGGTTCTATAATGGGCTGAACACCCACTACTCCTTCGCCTTCTACTTCTTTCAAATCGCTGCCGGCATCGTGTACATACCAATGGCGCCGCAACAACTGAACAGTATAGTTGCTGTTATTCTCAATCGTAATCCGATATGTAAATACAAAATGAAACTGTTCGGGACTGGAGTACTCGGGTTGGTACTCTGTTTCTACGCTAACTTTAATCCCTTCGGTAATTGTGGTAATCATAGCCATGTCAATTTTGAATAAATTCTGGTACGCTGTAGTTAAGCGCCGGCTTATCCCGCACAGCACTCACTTAGCGGTTTGTATTTTTGAAGTGGTATTACACATCTTTGTTAAACTATCGGTATTTATACAACCTTTGATAAAATTAGTAAATATGGATGTAAAAATTGCTCCTTCGTGGAAAGAAATTCTAAAACAAGAATTTGAGAAAGACTATTTCTACCAACTGACTGAGTTTATAAAGTACGAAGTGAAACGCACGCGCGTCTATCCGCCTGGCAAACTCATCTTCAACGCGTTCGATCGGTGTAGCTTCGAGGATGTGAAGGTTGTAATCTTAGGGCAAGACCCCTACCACGGTCCCGGGCAAGCGAATGGTCTTTGCTTTTCGGTGAATGATGGGGTAAAAATCCCACCTTCTTTGGTCAATATTTTTAAGGAAATACACAACGATTTAGGCAAGCCAATCCCTACTACAGGTAACTTAGAACGGTGGGCGCAACAAGGAGTCATGCTCCTAAATGCCACGCTAACCGTACGTGCACACGAAGCCGGCTCGCATCAGGGCAAGGGCTGGGAAACTTTCACCGACGCGGTGATTCAAGCGATTGCCAACCAGAAAGAAGGGGTCGTATTTATCTTATGGGGATCGTACGCACAAAAAAAGGGAGCATTTATCGATTCCCACAAGCATTTAATACTTACCTCGCCACATCCTTCGCCGCTTTCGGCAAGCCGTGGCTTCTTTGGGAATCGCCATTTCAGCCAAGCCAATGTCTACCTAGAGCAGCAAGGCAAAACCCCTATCGATTGGTGAACACGATAGGGGCAATGAACGGAAAGCGCGCACTTCTTACATAACACTGAGGTCTAGCCAAAACAATTTAGGCTCACAGCTTACTAATCTTCTTCTTTAGTTGGAACGTATCTTATTGGAAGAGTTCTAGTTCTCCGAAAATTAGCACTGTAATAGTTCATAAACATTTGAGTATCTT
>CAYMYI010000056.1:0-25549 GCA_964394585.1 uncultured Roseobacteraceae bacterium | reverse complement strand
GGCTACGCCTTTTGCACTGATACTATGTATAATGAAAAGCTACTCCCCTACCTAACCGGCGTTACCAACGTACTCTATCATGAAGCTACTTTTAGCGATGTAGACGAAGCCAAAGCCGCCGAAACTGGGCATAGCACCGCGCGCCAAGCTGCTCGTTTGGGGAAACAAATAGGAGCTAAAAAAGTGATTTTAGGGCACTTTTCTACTCGGTATGCCAACTTGGAGCATCTGAAAGTGGAGGCCCAAGAAGAATATGCAGCTGCCGAGCTTGGCGAAGAAGGGGCTACCTATACGATTGCATAAAAAAAGGAATGCTGTGCTTAGCATTCCTTGTAAAAATTGTAACCCAATACTTTATTTTTTCATTGCAGTGATTGTGCCGTATATGAGCGCAATAATCATAGGGGGAACAATGAAAAGCAATGCTGCTGTACCGAGGATTGAAAGTTCTTCCATCTTGCTAATTTTTTATACTAAAAAAGCTACCTTTCAAAAATAGTAAATCTGCATAGGCTACACCAAAGAAGCACCCATTAAATTTGCACAAAAAATGGAGTGATGTTGTTTTAATCAATATCCCTATGTAAATAATTACGATGCTATGAAAAAATTTCCGTCCATCATAAAACTACCGAAACACCAACGCTTTACGTACGAACCGCGTTTTTATGATCCCGTAAAAGAAGATATTGCCAACCGAAAGGCTCTGATTGAAAGCAGCTTGCGGCAAGAGCGTAAACTCTCTGAAACCAGCCCCGAAGCAGGGCGTCAATATCGTCAGCGGATTGCTATGGCATACAACCGCAGAGGGCAATTAGAACGAAAATCTACGATTACCCAAGCAATTATCGTTGGAGTGCTCATTGCCCTTTTCGGATTATTTTTCTTTTGGTAAGCGCTAGCGTAAAATAGTTACCGGCCCTTTAATTACAGGGATTTCTGCTCGCTCGCTACGAATCTGCAACTCAAAGAAGTAGGTTCCTTCAGGAAGTTCTCTTCCATTTGCCGTGCCGTCCCACCGGTTTTGATAGCCTTCTTTTCGATAGACTTCTTCGCCCCAACGGTTAAAAACGCGAAAGGTATTCTCAGGGTACATCTCTAACTTGACAATAAAAAACGTATCGTTGTAGCCATCGGCATTAGGCGTAAACACATTGCCAATGGTGAGCCGATGCGCCAAAGTAATACAGCGTTCGTTCGACCATGCCACCGCGCGATTGCCTCCATTTTCAACAGCAGCAATACGGAAACAGTGCTCAAACCCTGCTCGTGTATCGGTGCGTATCGCCGAAAGTGCACCAACGTTTTCTAACCTTACCAGTTCGCTATCGTTTTCAGTTTGTCGCCAAAGTTCGTAGGTAGCCACACCATTTTGCCAACCGATATACTCGCTCCATGCTAAAGCGAGTTCTTCTTCGGGTGCATCGCTCGATAGCGCTGTAATCAAGATACTTTGCTGCGAGGGAACGGCAATCGTTTCCCCACATTCGCTCGTAACTTGTAAGCGGTATTGGTAACTTTCTGCGCTAGAATTAGGCACGTCATCTACTAAGAAATATTCGGTTTGAGCAGGCTGCCAGCCAAATGGTAGTTCAATAGGTTCAAATACCAATGTATCGGGAAATACTCGGCGGCGTTCCAAAGAAAAAAGCAAAGTATCAGCCACTACATCGGCAGCACGCCAACGCACTTCGAGTTGGTTTTCTTGGGTAAGAGAATGCGATACGCTCACTAACGATACATCTGCTGCTAAAGATGGTTTGATGCGCACATTCAACACATCCGAAGCAGCAAAGCAAAGTGTATCTATTATGTTAGAGGCTAAAAGCTGTACCGAGCCTTGCCCAGCGCCTTGCCATCGTACAGCAATTTGATGAGCCCCATTTCCGGTTAAAATATCTCCTCCGCTTACTTGCCAGCGGTAGGCGTATCCTTGGGTCTCCGGCACGTGGTATATCACACTATCCGCAGCATTAAGGCATAAATTGGTGGCTCCCTGAGGCGTTGTGGTAGGCTGCAATGGACTAATACGGACTGGATACGCAACGGTATCGCCTAAGCACCCGATAGTGTTTTGGGGCACCACTCGGATGGAAGCCTCCCTATTTGCCATGCCCCACTGTACTTCTATTTCTGTAGTTTCCTCTCGAACGATAGTCCCTCCCAGCACTTGCCAATGGTATTGATAGCCTTCTTCCGGGTTTACGATTTGATACACTTCGGGGGCATCCATTTCGCAAATGAATGCATCGCCAGAAACCGCTGCTGTAGGAATAGGTACGTGGACGGTATCGATAAAAATGGCTACTTTTTGGCAAGTACTCCCTGTGTATGCCTTGAGCGTAACGATATACTCACCGGGCGCATCGTACGCATGTTGTATAAAAGTAGCCCTAGGTAAACCGATTTGAGGGGTAGTCCCATCGCCAAAATCCCAATCGAAAAAGCGATAGGCAGTATCGGCACGGGCAATTTCCCACTCGAAAAACTCGCCCACACATGCTTCGGTAACATTGGAGGTAGCCACTAAAGTATCAGAAGGCTCAGGCAATATTTCTACAAAAAGCGTATCGGAAAAGCCATTACAAAGCGTATCGGCAACGTTCGATTCTTCCAACCAAAGTTTCCCTACTCCAAATTGAGTCCAAGAGATTTTAGCGGAAGCTGTTCCTTGGCCCTCCACCACGGTACCTCCTTCTACAAACCATTGGTATGAAGACCCTTCCGTAGGACGCAACGCATAGGGAATGCTATCGGCAGCATCGAGGCACAGCAGCGTTTCGCCTTGTGATACTTCCGGAGTAAGCACACGGTTGACCCGCACGGGAAAACGTACCGAGTCGCCACGGCAGCCCGTTGGGGCAATAGGAGTTACTTGCACGTATGCATTTGCATTAGTGGAACCCCAAGCCACCGTAATACTATCGGTGCCCTGCCCACTTTGCAGTATACCACCAACTACCGACCATTCGTAACGAAATAGGGTATCGGGCTGCGCTATGTAGCTTACTCCACTTACATTGGGGCATACCGAGCCTGACCCGTCTAACGTAGCTTCCAAATTGAAAACTTCTACTTGAAATACCGTGTCAGTTTGAACGAAGCAAACCCCTGAGTCGGTTTCCGCCGTTAGGCGAATCTGATAATTACCCGACTCTTCGAACAATGTATTCAACGTTGTGCCTTGGGCTTGCTCGCCATTGCCCCACTCCCATCGAAATGTGGTAAATGCTGTATCTGCCGATGCCATTGCAATCAGCGGTTCATCGGGGCAAAGCTCCGTATCAGAAAGTTGTAGGCTGAGCGTAGGGTTAGGCGGGGGAACCAACTCTACGCGAAGAGTATCGGAGTTTTCATAGCAAAATTGGTTTGCAATTTCTACCCCTTCCAACCACAAACTACCACGTCCAACGGTATCTGTAGGAGTTTGCCAACGCACCGTAATTTCCGGTGTTCCGTTACCTGCGACAATTTGCCCGCCTTGTATTTTCCATTGGTATTGGGCATTTTCTAGTGGCTCCGTGCGGTATGCTACCGGTTCGGTAAGCACATTTGCACATAATTGAGTTGCCCCATTCGGGGGATTGAGTTGCTGAAGAGGATTCAAGGTAACTGCAAACGTAGCGGTGTCGCCCTCGCATCCGTTTTTATTAAAAGGAATAACACGTATTGTACCGGTAGAAGGCGTACGGAGATTTTCTATTTGCCACAAAACAGCAATGGAATCGGTATGTTGGCCACTTACAAGGCTGCCTCCTTCTACTTGCCAAACAATAGAATCGGCAGTGTGAGTCGCTAGGGTATAGTAAGCTGTATCGATGCTTGATTTGCAAAATTGGGTTTGCCCTTTAACCGATAAGGAATCGGGTTCGGTTACCTCAATCCACACTTGGCTCGATGCCTCCGTGGCACACTCCCCGGCTAAATTAGAGGCGGTGAGTGTTGCCGAAAACACCCCTACTTCGTCAAACTGATGGCGAACTTCTTTCCCCTGTAGCACAGTACCATCGCTCAAGGTCCAATCGAATAGTTGAAAGAGTTCTTCGGCTTCTGCCCTCAGCGTGAACGTTTCGGAGAGGCAGAGCCGCAAAGTATCTTGGGAAAGCGTACCATCGGCGCGTTGGGCGAGAGCCGCTAAATCGAGCGGTCGAAGGCTTACCCCGGTGAGGTACCCAAACGACTCGATAAACCCAAACCCATATACATAGGCAATGAATCCGCTATCGGCTTCTAAGGTATGGTTTCCGCGTGTAATGGGGATGCGTGCATACGAAAACGCTGTATCGTTAGGAACAGGACGAAACCAAGATAAAATCGATTCTCCATCGAGTTTTGCCGAGTTTTGGTCAATCGTTCGTACCAACACATTTAGGTAATAATCGGTAATGGAAGATACGCTCAGCGCATTGAAGGCAATGCGATTGAGTCGTTGTTCGTTTGGGCTTACCATAATCATGAAGGGATCACCAAGGGAGTTGTCGCAGTTTTGACTTCGCGTAAGCTGCGCCACCGAAATGGGTTTATCGGCTCGGATGGAAGCTACATTATCTACTAGAAACGATAAGTGCTCTCCTTCATTAATTACCACAAAGGGGATGTTATCAAGAATAACGGTAGTAGAATCTTCGCTACCTAGAATTTTGACCAAATCGCCACCGGTTCGAGCCTCATAGGGGATGATTGTAAATTCTTTACCCCACGTATTAATAGGGAACATTTGTTCGTATAGGTGATCAGGAGCGCTGCCACATTGCCCAACACGAGTCCACTCGTTGCCACCAAATACCGCAAAGTTTTTACAGGAATTTGCATCGGCTCCTACCGATTGAATTTTAGTACCGGTTAAATCTTCGAACGATTGAACTTGGTATACTTCGCCCCGGTTGAGCGTGATGGTAAAAGGAACACCAGCGGGCTTGCCAAACCGTGTGCGCACTGAAGGAGTAATTTCGATTTCGGTACTATCTTCTGCCGCAAGCACTAAAAATTGAGAATACCTCGATTGTAAATCGGGTTCGGCATGTGCCATCACCAAGTACGACTTCCCCAACGACTCAATCGGTAGTACCACAGTAGCATCGGCGCTTCGGTATCGGTTATTTAGGGCAAACACACTCGCTTTTTTCCCTTCTAAAATTTGCACCAAAACTCCTTTCTGCTCAGCACGCTCCGAATCGCGCGCCATTGCTAAATTGGTAGGTACTAAAATCCGATTAGTGTTGTTAGCAATTACCGGGAAAGACCTATTAAATGAAGTACCCGGAATGGATATTTGTACGGTTACATTTTCCGTAGCCGTTATGTGAAGTTCCAAATCGATGAACGTTTGTTCGTGGTTTTCCATGAAGCCTACCCAAAATGTGCTCCCTTCCGTAGTAAGCAGTTGGGCATGACTTGTGAAATGAAGGCATAATAAAAACAAAAGTGTGTAGTATCGTTTTTTCATAGTGGTTGTAGGTCTATGGCTCAAAGATAAATACTATCGTTGGGCTTACGCATCGGACCGCTAAAATGAACTTGCTATCACTATACAGATTAGATTGGTAAATTCGCACGCTTTACAACCTAGTACTTTACTCCATTACCTATGAACTTCTTTTTTTGGAACCAGTGGCGCAACTCGTATAAATATCTTTATCTCTTTGGGTTGCTGAATTTACTCGCCTGCATGGGGCTATATATATTTTATTTCTTCTTAGGAAATGATGCGATTATCCGTTGGGAGAAGGCAGGAGATATTGAAGTGATTAAAGTAATTACCGATCAGTTCACTAAAAACTTTTTCACGTTTGGTGCTCAAACCGATACGTACTTACTCACCGAGAAGTTCGTTGCAACCAACTTAGAAGTGAACTTCTTGGCGCATTATGCCCATTTATTTTTTCTACTAGTCGGTTTTTTGTTTTTCATCACGGCAATGTCTGACTTAAAACGCATTGGGTATTTCGCTGGCATTGGGGTAACCGTGCTTCTGTTTGGTGCTATGCAACTAGAACAATTGGGCATTTTTACCGACCTCCACGAAAAAAGCTTTCTTGTACTTGCCCTTGCCCTATACGGCGGACTCAGCTACTATTTCCATTACTTCAACCGAAGAGTTATTTTTCTGTACCGATTCTTGCTCTATGCGTGTATTACCACCGTGTTAGTGTGGATAGGCGCCACCTATTCGACCCAAGCCAACCCAATTCTGTACCCTTTAAACTATGGGATTTTTACACCTTTAGCACTCTCGCTATTGTTTATCTGTTTAAATGGGCACGAGAACGTACGCGGTATGCTCTCTCTGGTATCGCTCAGTGGCGATCGGCACAGTTTCCGCCATTTAAGCGTTCTAGTAGTTCTTTACCTACTCAATCTGGTATACTGCTATTTCCATTTCACCGAAGGGTTTGACCTTAATATCTTTTACATCCATCCTTTTTTCTTAGTCCTCACTACAGTATTGGCAGGTATTTGGGGGTTTCGCATTCGAGAGTCGCAATACGAAAACTATCTATCATTTACCCCTACAGGAGCTTTTTTATACTTAGGGTTAGCCATTATGACCATTTCGACGATTGGTTTTGCCCTTGGCACCGCTAACGACCCACTCATTGAAACCTTCGAAGATATCTCGCTCTTTGCTTTCCTTGGATTAGGCTTTGTGATGTATGCCTACATCATAGCAAATTTTATCGATCCGTTAGCCTCGGGCGCCAATGTTTCCAAGGTTTTCTACAAACCACGCCTCCTCGACTTCTACACGACTTTCTTTTTTGGGATGATGGTGGTCGTCGTTTTGTTTTGGCGCAGTGGCAACCTACCCTACAAACAAGCCTTTGCCGGATATTACAACGGCTTAGCCGATGTAGAAATGGTAAACGAAGCCTACTACACTAGCAAACAATATTACCGAATTGCCCTTGGGTACGACCAACGCAATCACCGCTCGTACTACGGGCTAGGTTCTTTGGCTCGCATTGAAGGAAACGAAGTTGCCGCTAGTATTTTTTTTAACGACGCCCTTCAGAAAAAACCTAGTCCGTATGCATTTGCCAACATTGCAGACTTTCAGAACAGTGCCGGAAAACCACTAGAAGCCTTACTTACCTTACAAACAGGTGTACAAACTTGCCCCGAAAGTGGCGAATTGCAAAACAATCTGGCGTTGGCGTTTAACCAGACCCAAATTGCCGATAGCGTTTTTTATTACTTTGATGCAGCCCAACAATATACAGTACGCCCCGAAGTACCTGCCAGTAACTTATATGCCCTGCTTACCAAATATGAATATCTAAGTTATGTAGACTCGGTATACCAATGGAAAAAAACACCCGATTACGTGGGGCAGGCGGGAAACCGACTTGCTTTCTACAACAGAATTGGTAAGCGCGAACACCAACCGCTGAACCGTTCCCTACTAAACGACACTACCCTTAACACACCACAACTCTGTTATTTGTATAATTACGCTCTCAATCAAGTCCCTTTTGCAACGGACTCACTGCTCCAACTATTACAGCATTACGAAGCCCATCCAAGCAACGAAGACTTCGCTAAGTATTTAAAATTGGCTCGTGCCCTCATTTTATTTGAGCAAGGCAAGATAAAAGCTGCCGTAAATACCATGAAAGAGGCTTTTCGGTATGGAGGGTTCACTAACCAAGAGTACCCTAACCAGCTAGGGCTTTGGCTCTATGAAATGGAAAACTACGCCGATGCCGCACTGTATTTCCGTACAGCATGGCAACGTGGCTATGCTCCAGCGGGGCTTAATTGGGGGTTAGCTCTTTCCGAATTGATTGATAAGCGCCGTGCCATCGAACATTGGGAACTGCTAAAACGAGTAGGCACTCCCGACCAAAAACAAGCTGCCAGCGATATGCTCCGCCTTATAGTTCCCGATAGCTTAGTAGCCAATTGGTACACTGCCGATACCGTGTCCGATGCTATGCGTTTCCGTTTTTTGCACTACAACCCTCAGCGCATTTCGGCAGAAGAGTTTCAAAACATTTTGAGTACCCTCCAAAAAGAAACGTATAAAGTGGCGGCACTCTCCGAACGAATCCTATTCTTGATAGAAGCTGAAAACACAGCAGAAACTCCTGAGCTTTTCACACAGCTTTCCGGTTTAGCAATTAGTGAAGAAGTAAAGCCAATAGCCGATCGTGCTTTACTTGCTTACGGGCACGCCACCAAAAACTATGGGGAAACCTTTCAAACTACCCTGGAGGATGCCTCATTTTCCCGCACGTTCCAAGGGCTGAAACCCTTTTACCAAGCCACCCTGCAAGCAGCTTTAGGCGATTCTGCTCAAAGTGTTGCCAATTATCAGCTTGCCTTGGAGCAAGTTCCGTTCGAAACCGAAGTATACCAAGCCATCGCCGATTTTTACAATGCAATGAACAACCCCGACCGCGCCTACGAAACCCTACTCGAAGGAGTTCGCATTAACGAAAGCAACCCTGCTTTATGGAAAAGCTATATTTTACAGTGTGCCGAACTAAACTACACCTCGTATGCAGAAGATGCCCTTCGCAAATTAGAATTGCTTCTTCCACCTACCCCATATCAGGAATTTGAGGCGATTTATAACGAGAAAAAAGCAGCAGTGGAAAAGCGTTTGCAAGAATGGAGTTTTTAGTGCTACATTTCCGTAAGCTATTTTGTTGTTCAAAATAGAATTTTCAACCCATATCAACTTTATCTATGAGCGAAGTAATCCGCACGAGTGAAATTGCAAAAACATACCAAATGGGGAGCGAAACTATCCGCGCTCTGCAATCTATTTCTATCACCATCGAACGGGGAGAATACGTAGCATTTATGGGGCCTTCAGGTTCGGGTAAATCTACATTAATGAATATCATCGGATGTTTGGATACCCCTAGCAATGGTTCTTACTTTTTGAGCGGGAACGATGTGAGCAACCTTTCTGAAAACGAACTTGCCGAAATTCGCAACAAAGAAATTGGGTTTGTTTTTCAAACGTTTAACCTTCTACCTCGCTCCTCTTCTTTAGAAAATGTAGCCCTTCCGTTGGTATATGCGGGTTACAGTAAATCGGCAAGAGAAGAAAAAGCCATCCACGCTCTCGAAAATGTGGGGTTAGGCAACCGCTATAAACATAAGCCTAATGAGCTTTCGGGTGGGCAGCGCCAACGGGTTGCGATTGCTCGTGCTTTAGTGAACGACCCCAGTATCATTCTAGCCGACGAACCTACCGGAAACCTCGATACTAAAACATCTTACGACATTATGGATCTGTTCGATCAGTTGCACCAAAAGGGTAACACCATTATTATGGTAACCCATGAAGAAGACATTGCTCAGTATGCACACCGAATTATTCGTCTTCGCGATGGCTTGATTGAAAGCGATCTTGTTAATAAAAATGTGCGGAAAGCTGGTGAAATTGCCGAAGAGAAGTAATCAACCTGACTTTTAAGGATTTACAAGACCTGATGTTCCTAAACCAATTAGCTTCGAGTATATATACAGGCAGTATGGCAACATGCTGCTTTTTTATTTACTCCAAAAAAAGCTAGAAAAGATTGTAACTTTCCTGAGTATTTGCATTTATACAGATGCCGCTCAATGTGTTCAGAATACACAGAAAAACCCTAAAAACAACAAGAAAATTATGAACTACTCCGGAATGAATTCTATATCAAACACACTATATAAAATTGTGCTTGGTTTGCTCACGATTCCCCTTCTATTAAGTAGTTGCAAGCAAGAAGATGGTGCCAAATTCGATTTACTTCCGAGCGCCAAAGGCGGTAGAGGCGAAATTATCTTAGTGATGGACTCTACCAAATGGCAAGGCGAGTTAGGGCAGGCGCTCCGCGATGTACTCACCATCCCAACGCCGGGGCTACCCCGCCCACAGTCGCTTTTTACAGTGCGCTATATCAAACCGCACTTATTTGCAGGCTTACTGAAACAACACCATAACATTATCACAGTTACTACCTTCGATTTAAATACATACGGAAGCAATTTATTGCAATCGTACTTTACCCCGGAAAGTAAGCAGATGGTGCTCAATGGCGAACGGTTTCAGCAAGTAAAACGCGACGAGTTTGCGAAAGGCCAGGTAGTCTACCGATTGTTTGGTGCAGAAGATGCCCCCCTCAGAGAACACATTCGAACAAATGCACAAAACATTCGCGATTTTTTCAACCAAGAAGAGCGAAATAGAGTACGAGCCGACCTACTTTCGATTAAAGGGAACGAAGGCATCGAAAAAAACTTAGAAGATGCCCATGGATTTGCTATGCATGTACCCATAGGCTACCGCATTGCGAAAGATACCGCAGGCTTTATTTGGTTACGCCACCCGGAAGCTAAAATTGACCGCAACTTATTTGTGGCGTATCAACCTTATACTAATCAAGCCCAATTCGAAACAGAAAATTTAATTGCATGGCGCGACTCAATCGCCTTTCAGCACATTTATGGCGACCCTGATAACTCCAATTCATTCGTAGTTACCGAACGCCTCGACCCGGTGATTGCTCGGCAATTCGACAGAAACGGCCAGTATGTAGTAGAACTTCGAGGCCGCTGGAAAACCAACAATATTTCGATGGGAGGGCCTTTCTTGAGCTACGTATTCCTCGATAAAACCCAAAAGCGCATGTTTTACATAGAGGGCTTTTTATTTTCGCCTAGCGTGAAGCAACGTGAAATTATGCGCGAGTTCGAAGTAGTGCTCAATACTTTTGAAGGCTAAAGGGTATCTCACGCAAATAGGGGTAATCTCAGGAGATAGTAGACAGTACATCGCCTTTTTTTTCGAGTGGGTTTTCAGGTTTTTATTAATTTCGAAGCTTGAAACTATACACTATTGTTCTTGAAAGCTGCTAAGCAACATTTATGTACAATTATATTCGTGGAAAACTGGTAGAGAAAACCCCAGCCTACGCTGTGGTTGACGTTGGCGGAATTGGATACGAGCTACGTACTTCACTCAACACGTTTTCTGCTATAAAAACAGAAGAAGAGTGCAAGTTGTATACCTATTTGTATGTAAAAGAAGATGTGCAAATGCTATATGGCTTCCAAAATGAAGCGGAAAAGCATGCTTTCTTACAACTCATCAGCATTTCGGGCATAGGGCCCTCTACCGCACTTATGGTACTTTCTTCTTTATCGGTTGCTGAACTAGCCGAAGCTATTGGTACAGAAAATGTATCGCTTATTCAATCGGTAAAAGGCATTGGAGCCAAAACAGCCAAACGGCTCATTTTAGAATTAAAAGATAAGTTTGCCAAAAGCATTCCTACAGATGTCCAATCCACTACTGCAGCGGCAGGGCATTTGCAGGCAAACCAACAAAAAGAAGAAGCGCTAGAAGCACTTATAGTACTTGGCTTGCCTAAAGCTACTGCTGAAAAAGCCTTGCAGCAGGTCATCCGAAAACATGGCGATACCCTCACCCTTGAAGAAATGATTAAACTCACACTCCAAAACCGCTAATGCATGAAGCACCGCTACTCTACGCTTTTATAATTTGGATTTTTTTGAAGAGAACCTTGCCATCTTTCAGAGAAGTAAAATGTATTATTTCTTGGGAATGTCCTAAGCATATCGGTACGCTGTATCTACACTACTGAAATGAAATTGAATACTTTGAATAATGAAGGATGGTGGGGAAAAAGCACAATTACGGTGAGAACATTGCAACAAACACAACGAATTCTACAACTAGTATTATTAATGAGTTTCAGCTTGGGAAGCTTGCAACTCGCGAAAGCACAGCAAGAACCTGCAAGCGACTCTACCAAACAATCGAAAGATTTACCTTGGTACGCGCGCGACCGCTATGGAATACTCAACCCCGGCTTTTACAGTAACTCCCCCCTACTATTGCCTACACCGGGGCTGCGTTTAACTCCTTCACTTGATTCTACAGGGCTATTTTACAACCTAAACCAAACGTTTTCGAGCGATAGTTCGCTGTTTTTTCGCCCACCTTCGCGCATATCATTTCGCGATTACCAAGACTACCAGTACCAACAAATGATGCGTAAATACTGGAAAAAGATTTCTTATGGGCAAGATGGTGATAATGATGGCGCAGACGGTGAAGACCCTGACGACGGTCGCTTAATTCCTCCTATTGAACTCAGCCCAAAAATTGGTCGCTTTTTAGGAGGTAACACCATCGATATCCGAATGAATGGCAATGTGGTGCTCGACTTCGGCGGGCTATGGCAACGCGTAGATAACCCACAAATTCCGGTGCGCCAACAACGCAATGGCGGCTTCAATTTTGACCAGCAAATCGGGATGAATCTTTCCGGAAAAATCGGGGAAGCCATTGAGCTAAATACCAACTTCGACACCAAAAACGCGTTTCAGTTCGAGCAAGTATATAACCTAGGGTACACTGCCTATGAACACGATATCGTACAAGAAGTACAGCTAGGTAATGTTAGCTTTCCTGTAAGTAATAGCCTAATTACAGGGGCACAAAACCTCTTTGGCGTAAGTACTCGCTTGCGTTTTGGTAAGTTATGGATTAGTGCGGTAGCTTCTAGCCAACGAGGAACAAGCGAACAAATTACGATTAAAAACGGAGCACAGGCACGTGAATTTGAACTCCGCGCACACGAATACGACCTGAACCGCCACTTTTTCTTAGCACAGTTTTTTAGAGATAATTACGAACGTTCGCTGCAATCGATTCCTGCCATTACATCGGGCGTAGTGGTTACCCGTGTGGAAGCTTACGTAACCAACCGAAACAATAATACCCAGACATTACGCAATGTAGTAGCACTGATGGACTTAGCAGAAGGTGCTCCTTATGCAACAGATAACCCAAATGTAGGGCAGGCCCCCCCCGGACCTGCACGAAATGGGGCTAATGCCTTGTTTGAAAATGCAAGAAATAACCCCAATGTGCGCAACCCCGATTTGGTAAGTAATGAACTAGAAAATGGCTTTGGTTTAGAAAAAGGCGGAGAATTTGAATTGTTACGTGCTGCGCGTAAACTCGAACCTAATGAGTTTACATTCCATCCGCAACTAGGCTATATTTCACTAGTTACCCCATTGCGCAACGATGAAATCCTTGCCGTATCTTTTGAGTACACCTACAATGGGGAAGTATACAAAGTAGGCGAACTGAACGAAGACTACGCATCTTTAGAAGATGAGCAGACCATCTTACTAAAAATGCTTACACCATCTACCATTCGTACCGACTTACCAGTATGGGATTTGATGATGAAGAACATCTATACCCTACAAGCCAATCAGCTCGTACGCGATAACTTCCAATTGCGTGTAATCTACCGCGATGACCTCACCGGCATCGATAACCCCAGCTTACATGAAGGGGCTCAATTAAAAGATATACCGTTAGTCCAAATAATGGGGCTTGACCGCTTAAATCAAAATAACGACCCACAACGCGATGGTAATTTTGATTTCATCCCCGGTATAACAATCGATGTGCAGACCGGGCGTATTATTTTCCCGGTACTCGAGCCGTTTGGCAGCCATTTAGAAACTTTTTTTAATCCTGTTGCCGAAGAAAATCTTATTGAAAAATATGTATTCGATGGGCTATACCGAGGCACACAAGCTGACGCCCTTTTGAATACAACAAAGAATAAATTCTTTTTAAAAGGAAGCTACCAATCGGGTTCTTCTAACGAGATTATCTTACCGGGAATCAATATTGCCCCTAATTCGGTGATTGTTCGTGTAGGAAATAGCCCGTTGACCGAAGGAGTGGACTATACCGTAGATTATCAGTTTGGGCGAGTACGCATCATGAACGAGGGGGCGCTAAACTCCGGCAGAGAAATCACCATCCAATACGAGCGCGCCGACCTGTTCAGCTTTCAAACGAGAAACCTACTAGGAGTCGATGCAGAATATCATTTCAGTAAAGATATTCGGTTTACCGGCACGCTATTGCACTTGAATGAGCGCCCGATTATCTCGCGGGTAAGTATCGGCAGCGAACCGGTACGCAATACCCTATGGGGTTTGGGAGTAGACTACCAAACCAAATCGCGTTTCCTTACCAAAATGGTTGACAAACTCCCATTTTTGAGTACTAAAGCCGAATCGAGCTTAAACTTTAAAGCTGAATTTGCCCAGTTAATTCCAGGTTCACCGCGTTTGTTGCAATCCAATGGTACTTCATTCATTGATGACTTTGAAGGGGCGGAAATTCCCTACGATCTCACCCGAAATCCGGTATCGTGGGTATTAGGTTCTACTCCTCAGCTCATCTTAAACCGAACGCCCAATACGAGCCCATTAAGTAGCGGCTATAAACGAGCAAAATTAGCGTGGTATTCCATCGATAATGTGTTCTATTTTTCTTCGGGAGGAGCTAACCGAAGCCGTCCGATTACCATTACCGACGAAGACCTCGAAAATAACTATGTACGCCTAATTCCCTTCAATGAGGTGTTCCCTAATCGACAACGCGAGCAGGTAATTACCCCTGAAATTTCATTCGATTTAGCCTATTACCCCAACGAACGAGGCCCCTACAATTTCAATCCTGACCTTAACCCTGATGGTACTCTCAAAGAACCAGAAGAGAACTTCGGAGCGATAACCCGTGCGATTAACCACGATATCGACTTCGATAATATCAACATCCAATATATCGAGTTTTGGATGATGGATCCTTTTCTCGAAGGAGAAAACGGACGCGTAGAAGGAGAAAATAATCAGACGGGCGGCGAACTGTATTTTAACCTTGGGAATATCTCGGAAGATATCATGCCCGACGATCGGCATTTCTTTGAAAACGGTTTGGTGGCCGATGAAAACGCCCTTGCCATTACCGATTGGGGGCGAACGCCTACTCAGCAATATATTACCGATGCATTCGATGCCGCAGATGGAGCTCGCGCTATACAAGATGTAGGATTTGATGGCTTAAATAACGAACAAGAAGTTGCGTTCTTCGACGACCAATTCTTACGGCTACTCCCCAACAGTTTGAGCCCTGAGGCAAGGGCTGCCATCGAAGCCGACCCCTCTGCCGATAATTTCCAGTATTACTTAGGCGAAGAAGCCGACCAAAACGATTTGGGTATCTTGGAACGCTATAAAAACTTTAACGGGATGGAAAACAACTCACCGGAAAATAACGGTGGGCAAGACTTCACGCCTTCTTCGACAAACCTACCTGATAACGAAGACCTCAACCGCGATAACACCATCTCTGATCTTGATCAATACTACCAGTACCGAGTAGAACTGAAGCCAACCCAATTGGAAAACCATCCGTTCGTAGTAGACCGTGTACAAGCTACCGCGCCGGAAACTGGCGATGTAGTCAATTGGTATCAGTTCCGAATTCCCATCCGAGGCGATCATGTAGAAACCGTGGGTAATATCAACGGCTACAAGTCGATTCGGTTCATACGAATGTTTCTTACACAATGGCAGCAACCGGTAGTGCTTCGTTTAGTGCAATTCCAGCTGGTAGGAGCGCAATGGCGACCCTATGAACGCAGTTTAAAAGGAGGCGGACTCGATGTTGGGCAAGAGCCCCCTATCGTACCAGATTTTACTGTAACTACGGTTAATATTGAAGAAAACGGACAAAACGATGGGGTAAATACCCCTTATACCCTTCCACCTAATGCTATCCGCGATTTCGACGCTACTTCTACGGTTACCCGGCAACTCAATGAGCAATCGTTGCAAGTTTGTATCGACGACTTACAAGACGACGACGCCATCGCCATCTATAAAAACGTAGTGGTCGACATGGTAAATTACCAACGGCTTAAAATGGATATTCATGCGGAAAGCCGCGAAGCCGGCGATGGGGATGTCTCTGCGTTTATACGCCTTGGCACCGATTTCGAAGAAAACTACTACGAGATTGAAATGCCCTTGGTGATGACCCCTATCCCAAGTACAGACCCCCAAGCTATTTGGCCCGAAGAAAACCGACTTGACATCGCTTTAAAAGAACTGTACCTTATCAAAGCACAACGCAACCGCGAAGGAGCTAACCCAAGCCGAGTGTTCCCGCTATCGGATGCCCCTAATGTAGAAGGGAAATACACTGTGCGCGTAAAAGGAAACCCTGATATCAGTTCGGTCCAAACTGTAATGCTTGGGTTACGCAATCCCGATTCGCCCGATAACCAACCCAAACAAGTTTGCGTGTGGTATAACGAGCTACGCGTTACCGATTTCGATAATACTGCCGGTTGGGCAGTAAATGCCACACTAAACACCCAACTTGCCGATTTTGCCACATTGCGTACTTCATTGCGCTACAGCACTTTTGGTTTTGGGGGAATTCAGGATAAAATATCGAACCGCCAACGCTCTACCAACCTCGACTACGATATCTCTTCTAACATCAATTTAGATAAGTTCTTATTAGGCAAAGTAGGCATCCGATTACCGCTCTTTGTAGGGTACCAACGCAGTACTTCAGATCCATTTTTCGATCCACTTAACCCAGACTTACCTCTTGCCGATGCGCTTGCTTCATTTAACGATCCACAACTACGTGCCGACTACCAAGAAAAAACACAAGATTTTTATGAAGCCCGAAGTATCAACCTGAGCAACGTGAGTAAACAAAAAATGAAGCAGGGAGCAAAAAGCTATCTCTGGGATATTGAAAACATCTCGCTAAACGCCTCTTACTCCGATAGCTACATGCGAAACATCAATACCGAAGAGCTCACTACTCGGCAATGGCAAATTGGCGCTACCTACGCCTACAGTAGTAAAGGATTGCCCATCGAGCCATTCAAAAACTCCAAAGCAAAGTTTTTAGAAAAAGCATACTTAAAATGGCTAAAAGAGTTTAACTTCAACCTATTACCTTCTAATATCTTAGTACAAGGTGTATTGAACCGGCGGTATATGAAAACTCAGTTGCGAAACCGCGACCTCACTACTGAAGGAATCTTACCACAATACGAAAAAGCCTTTACATTCGACCGAAACTACAGCGTACAGTGGCAATTTACCAAAGCTTTAGGGTTAGACTATACCGCTAACGCCAACGCAATTATTGATGAGCCTGAAGGCGATGTAAGCGGGCAAGCTGCACGCGATTCCATCATGACGAACCTTCGCAATTTAGGGCGTATGAAAAACTTCCGCCAATCAGTAGCTTTAAATTATACTCTCCCCTTCGATAAGTTTCCACTCACCGATTTCCTAAATACTGATGCGCGCTATACCGCCGATTACCAATGGACTGCCGGCGCGGTAGGGCTTGCCGATACGCTCGGAAACAACTTACAAAATGCCGCTACAATAAATGTCAACGGAAAGATTGACATGAATAAGCTTTATAATAAAATCCCATTCTTAAAGCGAATTAACGATGCGCAACGCCAGCGTTCGCGGTCTAGAAATAGTGCGGGGCAGCCGCCGCGTCCTTCACCGCAAGATGACCCCCTCTCCAGAAAAAAGGATCGCGTTCAGGCACGTTTAGATCGCTTACTCGAGAAATCAGATAAAAAAGAAAGTCGTTTGCGAAAAAAACTGTTAAAGTGGGCGCAACGCGATAGTGTACAACTCGCTAAAGACTCCCTCGCAATATTGGAAGATTCTTTAGGAGCTGCAGCCGATACGATGCAAATTGAGCTAGGTCTCCCTGAAGCTACCATTAACTTGTTACTATACGATAGCCTCAAAACCAAAAAGCTTCGGCGGTTATCGGGCAGAAGGCAGCGTTTAGAAGAGAAAATCGTTTCAATCGAAGAAGAGCAAGCAAGGCGCAAACAAAACAACGTAAAGCCTCCAGAAATGAAATTTCTTAAAGGCGTGATTCGCACAGCCATGGCAGTGAGAGACATCAATTTCACGTATTCGCGAAATGCGGCGACAATCCTCCCGGGCTTCTTACCTACCCCTAGCTTGTTTGGCATGGATGCCGCATGGGAAAGTCCCGGGCTACCGTTTGTGCTCGGTAGCCAAAGCCCTTCTATCAAACAAGAAGCCGCTCGGAACGGATGGCTTGGCAGCAGTGTGGCACAAAACAACCCATTTAGCCAAATTCAAACCGAGGAATTCTCGATTAATACCAGTTTAGAACCAGCACCGGATTTAAAAATTCAGTTACAAGCTAAAAAATCGCGCGATGCTGCCTATTCCGAAATATTCCGTTATGTACCCTCACAAGATGATTTCGTAACACAAACCCCTATGCGTACAGGAAGCTATGGCATTTCCTTTTTCATGATGGGAACTGCTTTTTCTGCCGACGACGACAACAACAATTCTCCTGTATTTTCTGATTTTGAGGAAAACCGTGCAATTATCAAACAACGACTCGATGCTCTCAACCCTGCTGGTGAGTACGATATCAACTCTCAAGATGTGCTCATTCCTGCATTTTTAGCAGCTTACACTGGAAAAGATGCTGGTTCTTCAAGCTTAAATGCATTTCCGAATATTCCCATACCTAACTGGCGCCTTACCTATACAGGTCTATCAAAAATTCCAGTGTTTAAAGATATGTTCAAAAGCGTAAGCATTACACACGGATATACCTCGGAATACTTGGTAGGGAATTATACATCTTCTTTATTTTATGGCTCTTCATCCATCACGTTAGACATCAGCGAGCGAAACACCCAGCTTGCCAATGCAGACGACCAAGGTAACCTAGTTCCTGTGTTTGTAATGAACCAAGTTACACTGACAGAAAAGTTTTCACCATTAATTGGTGTCAACATCCGCGCACAAAACGACATGCAAATAAATATCAACTTTAATAGAGGGCGCGATCTGGCACTGAACCTAACCAATGCCCAAGTAACGGAAAACCGAACCAATGATGTTACTGTAGATATTGGCTATACCAAAGCCGGCATGAAACTACCCTTTAGTATCCGAGGAGTAGGCAATGTACTAGAAAATGACGTTACCATGCGTGTTGCATTCACTTTACGCGATACCCGCACCGTGCAACGAAAAATAGGCGAAGGTTCTATTGTTACCGCAGGAAATATGAATTTGCAATTTAAACCGACAATTAGTTATGCGGTTAATAAACGATCGAACGTACAGCTCTACTTTGAACGTACTATTAACGACCCTCGCGTTTCTAATTCATTCCGTAGAACTAGCACTGCTTTTGGTGTTCAATTCCGCTATAACTTATCGCAGTAATGATAAAATAAAGTCTAACTCAATCGTTCGATAAAAAAAAGGAGGTGTTTGTAACTACACCTCCTTTTTAATATTCTTTTTACTATCCTTGGAAGAACTCTTCTAAGGTAAAATCTTTAAAATTGTAATTATCGTATCGTTTATCGTGCTTACTCAAAATATATAATTTCCAACTTTCTTGTAAGCTCCACACAAATTCCTCGTACGTTTTTTTATTCCAAGTTACATCTCTACCTGTCATTTTTTTCATAAAACCTGTCAGCTGTAGGGCATTCATAGCAGCCATGTAATACTCTCCGACTTTCTCTATTCGGACATCTTTAATCACTTCCAATCGGTTTTGTTCCGATTTGTGAAGCAAATAAAGCTTATCGCCAATATCTGAGAGTTTAACCACTTCACCAAGTTCGCCAATGTGAAATTTCAATTCAATTTCACCTTTATTAGCGCTATTATCAAAAAAACCATCGGGTGTAATGCGTGTACGTGTAAAACCCAAATCGTTGGTAATATGGTCTTTTTCTTGAATTTTATGTTCGCAAATCAGCGATAACTTCCAATATTTCTTCATTTCTAAGCGGCTAATTTCTTTGCGAAACTCGTCCATATTCCACTGACGGTCGCGTGTGCGCTCGGCAAAATATCGTTCTAAGTTATCAGTACGAATCGCTGCAATGTATTCGCCGTCATCATCGCGATAAATTTCAGCGGGGATTCGACCTGAAACCCACTCATTTTGATCATTTATTTGCTTGATAAACAACTGGGGCACAATTTTCCCTTCCTTAATAATTACTTCCTGATTAGTTCTATTGAAATCTAAGCGAAGTGCAATTACGTTAGGCTTTTGTCCTGGCTTTCCATTATCAGCCGTAGAATTGTAAACGCGGAAACTCTTAACGTATACTCGAAGCTGGGTAAGCCCTTCAGGCGAATTGTGAGTAAAACCAAGGTGAAATCCAAATAGCAGTATAGTGATAATCAATGAGGTCTTCATAGTCTTCTGGATAAGTATATCAATCAAGAGTGTCTAGCATTGTAAGTCGCAGATGAAAGACTTTTTGTGAGTTCAGGTTTAAAGCGATCATGTGTTATGTAACTTCCTTTGCATGATTAACGCCAACATTCAAAGATTAATGAAAACTTACTCGAAAAATTTTGTTATAAATGCAGACTTACTGAAAGATGGCACAATAAATCAACGTATTCTAATATACAGAATTTGAGCTGAATCAAAATAGTGCTCTTCCTTCTAGCATCATAGAAACGTAGCACAATTTTAAGTTCTTCTGTACACCTTTTGCTGAAGCACAGTGTTTAGATTACTTACATAGGTAACAAAAGATATAATCGTATACAAAAACACAAGTAAAATTACTGAATTGAAAAAACACTATCTGTTAATATAAAATAATGCATAGATTATTGTGAACTTTACAATCCTTTTTGCCTTCTTAAATTCTTAAATCTATTATGAATACGCCTTCAGTAGTTTCATCCCTCAACGATATTCGCAACGCCTCTACAGAGCAACTAAAAGACTTTTTTTCTCTGCATGGTGAACCTAAATTTCGTGTAAAACAAGTGCAAGAGTGGTTATGGAAGAAGTCAGCCTATGATTTTGACCAAATGACAAACCTTTCTCAGAAACTTCGCGATTTACTCAAAGAGCATTACACCATCCGACCTGCACGGGTAGATAGCGCTCAACGTAGTTCTGACGGAACCATCAAATCGGGTTTTAAACTACACGACGGGCACGTTGTAGAGGGCGTACTCATTCCGGCCGCTCCCCGCATGACCGCCTGCATTTCTTCGCAGGTAGGTTGTTCGTTATCGTGTAAATTTTGCGCAACAGGTTACATGAAACGCGAACGAAACTTAGAAGCTGCCGAGATTTACGACCAAGTAGTAGCCATTCGGCAACAAGCAGAACAGCATTATAATCAGCCTCTTTCTAACATTGTATTCATGGGGATGGGCGAGCCTCTTTTAAATTATAATAATGTACTACAAAGTATAGATCACATTACTTCCGAAAACGGGCTTCATATTTCAGCTAAGCGCATTACAGTATCTACCGCAGGCATTGCCAAAATGATTCGCCGCCTTGGCGACGACCACGTTAAGTTCAACTTGGCACTTTCGCTGCACGCTGCTAACGATGCAAAACGAAACCAAATAATGCCCATCAACGAAACGAACTCGCTGGCTGCCCTGCGCGATGCCCTTAAGTATTATTTCAGCAAAACGAAAAACCAGGTTACCTTCGAGTATATCGTATTCTATAATTTTAATGACACTCTCAAAGATGCTGAAGAACTCTATCAGTTTACCAAACACCTCCCCTCAAAAGTGAATATCATTGAGTATAACCCGATCAGCGAAGCCGATTTTATCAATACAGAACAAGATCGATTAGAGCAATTTGCTCAGTATCTAGAAAAGAAAGGCGTGAGTGTAACGGTGAGGCGAAGCAGAGGGAAAGATATCGATGCCGCATGTGGGCAATTAGCCAATAAACAACAGTAGTAACATAAAATCCCTAATTAATTTGGCTATAGAAACGTTTCTCTTTTATAAAATGTATTATATTAAGAATTGTAAATATGAAATTGAAAACAACTAACTTTTAGCTAATGTACGATTATATTATTGTTGGAGCAGGTTCTGCTGGCTGTGTACTAGCAAACCGTCTCACAGAAGACCCCTCAAAACGTGTGCTGCTACTTGAAGCGGGTGCTCCTGATGAGAAAAAAGAGATTCACATTCCGGCGGCTTTCCCTAAGTTATTCAAAACAGAGGTTGATTGGGAATATTACTCTACACCTCAACCCGAGCTTCATAACCGACAGTTATTTATGCCTCGCGGCAAAACCCTTGGTGGTTCGAGTAGTATCAATGCGATGATTTACATTCGAGGTCACCAAGCCGACTATGATACCTGGGCTGCCCTCGGTAACGATGGATGGGACTACCAATCGGTGTTACCTTACTTTAAGCGCTCTGAAGAACAAATGACCCACAACAATCGGTTTCATGGGAAAAATGGGCTGCTCCGCATTTCTGACCAAATTTGCAAAAACGAGCTTACTGAAAAATTTGTAGAAGCAGCTCAACAGGCAGGATACGCATTTAACAGCGATTTTAACGGTCCAGTACAAGAAGGATTTGGCTTTTATCAAGTAACGCAAAAGTTTGGGAAGCGACATAGCACAGCCGCAGCGTTCTTAGTGCCTGCTCTTAAGCGTAATAACCTCGAAGTGCTCACTAAAGCAGAAGTAACGCATTTACTTTGGGAGGGGAAAAAGGTGAAAGGGGTGGCTTTTCAGCGTGAAGGCACACTGCAAAAAGTATATGCAGAATCCGAAATAATTTTGTGTGGAGGTGCTATCAATACTCCAAAATTGCTTATGCATTCAGGAGTGGGCGAAGGCACGCATTTACAAGACTTTGGCATCGAGGTGGTTCAACATTTACCCGGTGTGGGCAAAAACTTACAAGACCACCTCTTTGGTGGTATCATTTACCGCAGCAAAAAAAATGTAACGCTCGATTCTGCCGAAGGGCTTTTCAATGTAGTGGGCAATGCCTTCAAACATTTATTCCTTCGCGAAGGGCCCTTCACGAGCAATATTGCTGAAGGAGGGGGCTTTGTGCGTACCCAATCCCATTTTACAGCACCTGACATCCAATTCCACTTTGCACCTGCCTTCTTTGTAGAACATGGTGCAGTACGCCCGCCAGGCAATGGTTTTGCAGTAGCCCCTACTTTATTAACTCCCCAAAGCCGAGGGGAAATTCGGTTGAACTCAGCAGACCCTCTATCCTATCCGCTTATTAACCCTAATCATTTCACAGCACGTGAAGATATCGACACAATGATTAGAGGCTACAAAATAGGATGGGAAATCATGCAAGCCGAAGCGTTTAAGCCTTATCGCGATACACTGTTCTTACCCGAACAGCCACTACGCTCCGATGCGGAAATTGAAGAACACCTACGCAGTAGCGTAGAAGCACTCTACCACCCGGTGGGGACGTGCAAAATGGGCAATGATGCCAACGCCGTAGTCGATAAAGATTTGAAAGTACACGGAATTGAAAACCTACGAATTGCCGATGCCTCAATTATGCCAATTATTCCGAGAGGTAATACGAACGCGCCGGCAATCATGATTGGTGAAAAAGCAGCCGATTTAATTTTAAACCGTAACCCTCTGCGTACCTGGCGCGAGCAAGTTGCCGGCGTGTGATGTTCTGCAATATTTTTCGTGCAAAAGGCCTTTTGGAACTGCTTTCCAAAAGGCTTTTTTTTAGTGTACCGATAAAAACTAAGGGTATTTCAATTCATACTCCTATTTTTAAAAATGGAAAGTATTGTTTCGCTTGTTGAAGCGGCCGAAAAACGCATACGGCAGCATCTTGTTACTACTCCTTTAGAATACGCACCAACTCTTTCCGAGCGTGTAGAAGCCGAAGTATATCTAAAATTGGAGTCGGTACAAGTTACCGGCTCGTTCAAAGCAAGAGGAGCCCTCAGTAAAATAAGCAGCCTGCCTCCTTCTGAACTTGCCAAAGGGATTGTAACGGCATCTACCGGAAACCATGCCGCCGCAGTTGCCTATGCGCTCTCTCAATTAGGAGGAAAAGGCACTATTTGGATGCCAGAAAATGTATCGGAAGCCAAAAAACAAGCCCTAGCCCATTACCAAGGCGTAGAACTAGCGTTTTATGGTACCGATAGTGTAGAAACCGAACGCAAAGCACTCCAAGAGGCGCAAACTCAACAAAAAGAGTATATTTCGCCTTATAACGATTGGGAAATTATTGGCGGACAAGGTACCACAGGATTAGAAATCTTACAGCAACTCTCGGAAACAGATGCCATTTGTGTCCCTATAGGGGGAGGCGGCCTAATCGCAGGTATTGCCGGGTATGCCAAAGCCAAAAAATCCTCTATCGAAATAACAGGCTGCCAACCCCGAAACTCCGCCGTGATGTATCATTCTGTAAAAGCAGGAAAAATTCTCGATATGCCCTCACTCCCTACGCTTTCTGACGGTACAGCAGGAGGCGTAGAAACCGACGCTATTACATTTGAAATTTGCCGACAAAAGGTAGATCGATTCGCCTTGCTGAGCGAAGAAGAAATCAAACAAGCATGGTTAATCTTGTTAAAAGAGCAACATTTGTTAGTTGAGGGCGCGGCAGCACTATCAGTAGCTGCATTGTTACAGCAGCCCAAACGATGGCAAGGCAAGCGAGTAGTACTTATCATTTGTGGAAGGAAAATGCCTTTCAATACGTTGCAAAAACTAATTTGTGAAAGGGAGTGAACAGAAAATTATGAAGATTGTGTAACTTCAATTGGGCAATGTAAACCGACAATTCAATACCGAAAACTATGGAAAAAGAGCAGTTAGAAGAAATACAACCGATTGCACCTACTACCGAAGAACGAATACTACAAAATGCAGGCACTCATTTCTTATTTATAATAGGAAGCATAATTGCCGCCGGAGTACCCCTATGGTGGCTTTCTTCATATGGCATTTTTGATACTTTTTTTGAGCTTTTCAGTTGGGAACGATTCCTTTTGGTAACTCTTACGCTAGTAGGGTTAGCATTGGCATGGCACTCGTACGTACGAATTAATCGGCAATTAAAGCGAGCGCATACCCACAGATGGCGCACGTACGACCAACTCAACGAGGTAATTGACAAGTATGGCGTAGCTACAAAAGCGTTTCGGCAACTTACCGATTTGCACAGCCACACAAAAAAACGCCACTTCTACGAGCTACTCGAAACAGTAGAATTGCAACAGCTTTCCCGAGCTACCGAAACCAAACATGTAGCTACCCTACTCAGCAAACAAGGAGTTCACTTACTCGAGGCTAACAACTTTAGTTTTTGGTTCTTTAGTGAACAAGGCACCTTACAGCTCCTATCACATTACGATGCCATCCAAAACAAGCATACAGAGCGTTCGGTACGCCCTGAAATGGTACAAGTGAGCAAACTCATCAAAGATCCTACTCGCCCTACGCCAGCTTCTTCGGAAATCAGATTACTTAAGCATGGATATGCCTTTCAGAGCAACCGATTACATGCCCTAGCCACACCCGTTCACGATGCCGCCGGCAATCTCATCGGCATGCTTTGGGCTGAAAAAACATCGCAAAACCTTTGGGGAGAACGCGCTCAACAGCTAGCCAACTATCTTTCCAATATCTTACAGGTTGTCATCGAAAATGAAGCAGTTGCTACTCAACATGAGCAACATATCGCGCAATTGATACTTGAGAACGAACAAGCAATCGAAAAACTCCAAAAAGCGCACATTAACGTAGTTACCAAATTGGAAACCAACTTTGCTAACGAGAAAGCCATATTCGAACAAACCGTCAACGAACAAGCC
>CAYMYI010000055.1:21687-25938 GCA_964394585.1 uncultured Roseobacteraceae bacterium | reverse complement strand
TGGTCTTTATTTTACCAAAAAAACTGCAGTATGTAAATCCCCAACAGACTCTAAATCGATTTTATAGCACGAGTCATTTCGCGCTTGCCCGGAGGCCCCGGGATTTTGGCTACTGTATACCCTGCCGCCTTCAAGTTTCGGCGAAATTGCCCCATTGCACAATAAGTTACCAAACAGCCCCCAGGCTGGGTTAATGCAAAGCATCGCTCCATTTGAAAAATCTCCCACATTTCGGCTTGTTTGCGCGGTGCAAACGCATCGAAATACACTACGTGAAAGGGTGAGGTATCGGTTGAGTACTCTTCTAGCTTTTGCTGTGTTTTTACAAAAGAAAAATTAGGAAGCCAATCGTGATTCACTTCCCACTCAGCTTGGTGCATCCTTTTAAAAAACGGACGAGTAGCCTCGGGAAGCAGCTCCGGATATTGCAGTTGTGATAACACATCCCAAGAAGGGGGCAGTGGCTCCAACCCTACATATTCTACGATAACACCAGGGTTTTCTTGGCAAAATGCTAATGTGAGTAAGGCGTTAAGTCCGGTGCCTAAGCCGACTTCCAAAATACGCACATGTTGCCCATGCTGCTGCCATTGAAACTGCAATCCTTCTTTTAAAAATACATGTTGCGATTCGGTAAGTGCTCCATGCGAGGAATGGTAGGTTTCGTCAATATCGGGGCGGTACAACGTTTGCGAACCATCGCCAGTAGTTTGGATTTCTAGTTTCATACCGTTTATAACACGTTTTTGAAAGAGGTAGTTGTCGCTGCCTGCTCAGTTTGCCCACTGCAAATTGCCACTACCAAGCTTTGTACAAACGAAGCTCGGCGTTCGGCGTCGATTTCAGCAAGTTGGCGCGCTTCAATTTGTTGCAGCGTTCGTTCTGCTATTTTTAAAGCGCCTTCTGCCAGCGCATTTTTATTGGCAAGCACCATAGGCACTTGTTTGAGTTGCCAAAAACTTGCCGCCACTTCGGGAGCGTAGCTCAGTTCGTTCAAGCGCGTTTCCATTAGCCGAATACCGGCAGGGGCTACTCTACTTTGTAGGTTTTGTAAGAGAGCCTGCTCTACAACCGCCCGATTGCGTACCAAAGTAGCCTCTTTACCCAGGCTGTTGGTATCCATTCGGAATTTAGCAGCGATTTCGCGCAGAGCTTGGTCGGCATGGAACTGAACAAAAGCACTCGCATTATCTACTGCTAGCCATAATTTCCCCGGTTGGGCAATGTACCACAGCGCTTGCATAGATACCAAGATTGGAATGCTTTTGGCGTCGTGTACGTGCAACACTTTCCCAGAGTAGCTTTGGTGCCGTACCGAAACTTTCTCTCTACGATACATCGGGTTTACCCAAAAAAAACCATGTTGGGTTACCGTCCCTCTGTAAGTACCAAAAAGCACCATCACGTAGGCTTCGCCTTGAGCCGCCGAAAAATAGCCTTTGATGCCTACGGCCCCGGCAACCACCATGAGGAAGGCGAAAAACTCTAAACCGGGAATGGCAAAAAAGAACAGGGCAAGGGCAAACAGCAAGATGTGTACAATGATTGCCACATTGCCTTGAAAGGGCTTTATTTTCTTTTCGTCCGTCATAAATCACTTGAAAACGTAATGTTGAAAATTACAGCATTTTTCGGGAATGTGCGAAACCCCTTGCGTTTTTACATTCCTACCTTTCTTGTATTAAGGCGGGAACAATTTACTATCACCGATACTTACTACCTTTGTCGGGCAAATTAGACCAACGCGCTCCAAGCGCAATACAACCACAGCATCACTTACACGTTTACTTTCTTTTTTAAAAGCGATACACTCACCACTTTTTAGCACTTATGGCAGGTTTCCGAAGAAAAAATCAATCAGAAGAGACTCCCAAGAAAAAAATCAATAAAGGCAACCTAAAACGGCTATTGGGTATCTACCGTTTCATGACTCCCTATCGGTGGGCGTTTGTTGCCGGATTAATCAGCTTATTTTTTTCGAGTACCATTCTATTAGCCTTTCCCTACTTTACCGGTAAACTCATTGATACTTCCATGGGCAATGCCGAGTGGATTCTGAAGGATATCAATAAAATTTCGCTTGCTTTGGTAGGGGTGCTCGCTATCCAAGGAACGTTTTCTTTTTTGCGGATTTACTTTTTTGCCCAAGTGAACGAACGCGCCATGGCCGATATCCGAAAATCGCTGTATCAGCATTATATGACCCTCCCCATCACCTTTTACGACCAACGGCGTTCCGGTGAACTGATGAGCCGCATTACAGCCGATGTAAGTTTGCTTCAAGACACCTTTTCTACGACCCTTTCGGAGCTGATTCGGCAAACCGCTGTGCTAGTATTTGGGACACTCATCTTGTTTGTAACCAATTTCCAACTCACTCTCTTTATGTTGGCAACCTTTCCGGTGTTGGTAATTGTAGGGATGGTTTTCGGTAGGTACATCCGAAAACTCTCTAAAAAAACCCAAGATGCCCTCGCCGATGCTAACGTTGTGGTTGAAGAAACGCTTCAATCGGTCAATACCGTGAAGGCATTTACCAACGAGTGGTTCGAAATAGGCAGGTATCGTCGTTCGCTCGATCAAGTCGTATCTATCGCCCTAAAAGCTGCGCGCTACCGGGGGGCATTTGTCTCGTTTATCATTTTCGCACTATTCGGGGGTATTGTGCTCGTACTTTGGTACGGAAGCACCCTTGTAGCCGAAGGAGAAATTTCCATTGGCGACCTCACCTCCTTCATCATCTATACCATGTTTATTGGCGGGTCGATTGGGGGCCTAGGCGATATCTACGGCTCGCTTCAAAAAGCAGTAGGTGCTTCTGATCGGGTACAAGAAATTTTAGAGGAGCAGACGGAACACATCGTTGAAAAACCAACGCAAAAATCTGCGCGCCTCCAAGGAAATATTGTGTTAAACAGTGTACAGTTTGCCTACCCCACTCGGAAAGAACTTCCGGTTTTACGAGGAATTAGCTTTGAGGTGAAATCGGGGGAAAAAGTTGCCCTTGTAGGGCATAGCGGAGCAGGGAAATCGACCATTATCCAATTATTACTGCGCTACTATCGCATTGACCAAGGAAGCATAGCCATCGATGGCAAAGAAATCACCGATTACGACCTACACCACTACCGCGAAAATATTGGCATTGTGCCCCAAGAAGTCATCTTGTTTGGAGGCTCTATTCGAGAGAACATTGCCTATGGAAAACCCAACGCTACTGAAGCTGAAATTTTAGAAGCTGCCCAACGCGCCAATGCCATGGAGTTTATTGAGCGTTTCCCCGAACAGCTCGACACGGTAGTGGGTGAACGCGGTGTAAAACTTTCCGGAGGACAACGCCAACGCATTGCCATTGCACGCGCTATTTTGAAAGACCCTGCCATTTTAGTGCTCGACGAGGCAACCAGCTCCCTCGATGCCGAAGCCGAACGCATGGTGCAATCGGCACTCAACGAGCTGATGAAAGGCCGCACCACCATTGTGATTGCACACCGATTGGCAACGATCCGGCAAGTTGACCGCATCTATGTGATTGACCAAGGGGCTATTTACGAATCGGGTACGCACGAAGAGTTGGCAAAAGCCGATGAGGGCATCTACAGTAACCTGTTGAAATTACAGTTTGAAGGACAAGTTTTGTAACCCACGCTTATGAAAGCCACATCCCCTTTAAAAAAATGGGTGAAATATAGCCTACTTTGGGGGTTGGGGTTTCTGCTCTTGTGGCTCGCTTTTAAAAACCAAGATTTCGCAGCACTCACCGAAGAACTCAGCACCATAGAATGGAAATGGATAGGCTGGGTGTTGTTAATTACCTTGCTCAACCACATGAGCCGCGCCGCACGCTGGGCGATGACGTTCCGCCCCTTGCAGCACCAACCTACTACCTGGCAAACTTTTTTAGCGCTTATGTTTGGCTATTTGGTACACTATGCCGTTCCCCGTATGGGTGAACTTTCGCGCTGCCTTGCCATGCGTAACCAAGCAAAAATCCCAATAGAACTTAGCCTGGGTACTGTAGTGCTAGAGCGTGCAGTGGATGTACTTTGCCTCGGTGTAGTAACCCTGCTTGCTTTTTGGATAGAGTTCGATCATATTTCAACTTTTTTTATTGAACAACTTGGGCAGCCCATCGCGCAGCGTGTTACCCAACTGAATTTTTTTGGCCTCTTTGGTGTGGCTATGGGGGGTATTCTCCTAGGTTTTTCTATCATTTGGCGTTTCGCGGTTGCGCCCCGAGATAAAGCATAC
>CAYMYI010000055.1:0-21677 GCA_964394585.1 uncultured Roseobacteraceae bacterium | reverse complement strand
GGCTCTTATTTCGGTTAAAAAAGCAATATGGTAACCGAGCACTCCAATTTGTAAAAGGGATAGGAACCGGCATTGTGAGTATTTGGTACCTGAAGCGAAAATGGCTGTTTTTGTTGCATACGATATTCATTTGGAGTACCTACTTATTAATGACCTACCTTTGGTTCGACGCCTTCGAAGCCACAGAACACCTCAGTGTAGGTGTAGGGCTTTCCATGATGGTGATTGGCAGCGTAGGCAGGCTCGTTCCCATCCAAGGTGGAGGCATGGGGGCCTATCATTATCTTTTTCAGCAAGGCATGATGCTCTACGGAATCAGCGAACTTTATGGATTGGTATTAGCCACGGTAATTCATGGTTTCCAATCGGTTTATTATCTTTTAGTAGGAGGGATGAGTACACTCTACCTCATGTATCAAAATGCTGAACTCAAACGCTTATAAACATGGCACGTGTATCGTTTACCCCCGCTTTAAAGCGCTATTTCCCACAACTTACCTCGGTAGAAGTAGAGGCAAACACCGTTGCTGAAATCGTAGAACGGGTAGAAACTGCCTTTCCGGGTATGAAGAGCTACCTAACTGACGATACCGGTGCAGTACGCCCACACGTCAATATTTTTGTTGGCGAAACCTTAAGCTCGGCGCTCACCGATGCCGTAGCACCTACCGACGAAATATTTATCATGCAAGCCATATCAGGCGGATAATTACTAATACATATGCGCACGCAATTTCTTCTTTTTGGAACTGCAAAAGGGCTGGTCATTTTTCAGCGAAACGAAACCACTTGGCAATTAAACCGCACTGATTTTTTAGGGATTCCTATCTCTATGCTCCATGTTGAAACTGCGCGAAACCGATGGTGGGTCAGCTTAGCACACAAGCATTGGGGGCATAAGCTTCACTATTCAGACGACAAGGGCACCACATGGCTAGAAGTCCCCACCCCTGCCTATCCCCTCGGCGAAGAGGTACGCCCCGGCGTTCCCGCTACCCTACAATCGGTATGGGCGTTTGCAAGCCACGAACGCACCTTGTATGCAGGTACTGAACCCGGCGGCCTATTCCGCTCAAAAAACGATGGGCAAGAGTGGGAACTGATTCGCGGTTTGTGGGATCACCCTTCGCGCAAAACCCATTGGTTCGGGGGGGGCAAGGGTAAAGATTTCCCCGGCATTCACTCCATTCTTATCCACCCGAAAAACCCTGAAATTATCCACGTTGGAATTAGCTGTGCGGGCGTATTCGCTACTACCGATGGGGGTACCCACTGGCAGGCATGGAATCGAGGCCTCCGCGCCGATTTTCTACCCAACCCTACCGCAACCGTTGGGCACGATCCACACCGCTTGCTGCGCAGTGGTAATACCGATGTACTTTGGCAGCAAAACCACTATGGCGTATTTATTTCTGAAAATGATGGGGCGCAGTGGCGCGATGTTTCGGCACCCTCGAAAGGAGTACACTATGGTTTCGCGCTGGCAGTATCCCCTACTAATCCGCAGCAAGCATGGGTAATTCCCGCAGAAAGCGATACCATGCGCACAGCAGTACACCGAAAACTTTGCGTATGCCGAACCGACGATGGAGGGCTTTCGTGGGAAGTTTTTCGGAGCGGTTTGCCCCAATCTGGCTGTTTCGATATTGCCTTGCGCCACAGCCTAGCGCTTTCGCCTGAAGGTTGGTTAGCGTTCGGGACCAATGCCGGCAACGCGTTTGTTTCGCTCAACCAGGGTGAACATTGGGAAGTACTTAGCAATTACCTTCCCCCTGTTTTTGTATCGGCATTTGCTTAAATTTCTATAACACAGATTGTGGATAAGCAAGTAGGTGATACTGTAGTAGATATTGGTTCAAAACTCAAGCCCTATCACCAATACATCGTCGGTTTGAACCCCTTGATTACCTTTCCAATTATCGAAAAAATTAGAAAGTGTACTTTTTTGCACATCGAGCGGTTGTGTTGCCGTTTCTCGAACCAGCTTATAGAAATTTCCTATCATGAGTTTATAATTATCAGGTCCTCCAAACTGATCGGGGAAGCCATCGGTAAATAGATACACACGGTCTCCGGGCTGCATCGAAAAATGCTGTTCTTGCAAAATATCTTCTGCTTCCGGAAGAGCATCGCCTAAATTGTAGCGGTTGCCCTTCGCCTTCGTGAGCGTATCGTTTTGGTAAATCCACAAAGGCCGATGCGCACCTACAAACCGAAGAGTGTTATCTTCAATATTGTAACATACCAATGATATATCTAACCCATCTTTTAATCTTTTATGATTAGTGTTTCCGCTACGTAGGTAAGAGTGAATCATTTGGTCGAGCCGGAGGAGAATTTCTTTAGGCGATTGGCATAATTCAGTAGTGATAATTTGATTCAGGAGAGATAGCGTAAGCACCGTAAGCATTGCCCCCGGCACTCCATGCCCCGTACAATCAATAGCGGCTGCTAGGCGTAGGTGATTTTTCCGAAAAAACCAGGGGGCGTCTCCGCTTACAACATCTTTTGGTTTTAATAAAATGAAAGTATTTGGGAATCCATGCCGCTCAAGCGTACTTACCGAAAACATAGCGCGTTGAATGCGGCTTGCATACTGAATGCTATCGGTAAGGTGCTTATTACTTTTTTTTAAAGCTTGATTTTTTTCTTCAATTTCCTGTTGGGCATTTGCCATGTACTCCCGAGTCATGCTCATCATCATGTGAGCTGAGTCGTACTTTTCTTCCAGTATAGCGATTTCCCTTTTCTTCTTCTTTAGCTTTTTTTTGTACTTTTTGAGCTTAGCTTCCAAATCATTGTTTTGCATATCGCCTTGCGCATCGGTAAGTGATTCCATATCTCTCTTAACTGGTTGCATACCCTAAGAGTTTGGCTCACCTCATAAAAGGGTGGTAAAGGCGCTACATATAATCAAATCAATAAGCTTCTTAAACCACATAAATCTTAGTATCGATTCTCTTATCTTAAATTTTTTCAATCTGCTAGAATTAATGCAATTCCATGCTTGACGAACGTTTTGTGGATCATCATCTTTGAACGATGAAACGCTTTCTTTTTTATTTGTTTTTAGCAAGCGCTATTGCGCTTCTGCTAGCGTCGGGATGGTTTTTATGGCATTCTAAGCGGACTATTGCACTTTCGGCAATTATACCTGAAGATGCCACTGCGATAGCTCATTGTGAAAGCATTTCAGACTTTACAACGCTGCTCAACCACGATGGCTTCGGTATCTGGGCACAGTATGCTGTTTTACCTAAAATGCCTGGGCTTCTCTCCGATTCTAGCCAACTAACTGTTCCCCTCCGAAACAGCCCTTTCACCGTTTCGGTGCATGGGGTAGCGCCCCGCGATTTTGCCCTTCTCTTTTTTTTTAAGCATTCGCGAAAGCTGCAAAAGTTGCAACGCCAATTCCAAAACGACTCACTCACTATAAAACGAAAGCTGTTTGGAACGGTATTTTACGAAAATCCTAATCTTACGGCTGTACGCATCACACAACAGTATTGGGTGTGCAGTACTTCTCCGCTTTTAATTGAAGAAGTGATTCGCCGCAAGGCTCACCAACACTCGGTGTACACCCCGAATTCGTTTGCTGCACAAGCCGAGGCATACACAGAGCAATATAATCTGTTCGTCAATTTCGAGGCACTGCACAATTTGCTTACGCTATTTTTCAAATCGGGGGAGTCGTTACCGCCCCTACTTCAATTGTTACCTGAAAAAGGATATTGGGGGGGTACGTGGGATAAAAACGCATGGAAAGGCACTCATTTCCCCAAGCGTCCAGAGCGAAATGTCCCTTCCTTAGACTCCTCCAACCTATTTACGTTTGTGCCACCTGAAGTGGCGGCTTGGCAACATTGGCAGTTTGTTTCGGGGGCAGATTGGGTGGAATCTTTACAACCTAACCTACTGCTATCTCAAAAAGCCCAATCGAAGGAAGCCGAAGTACCCTCTACCCTTTGGGGCAAGGCTCTAAGTGGAGAAGTAGCCCTTGCAACTTATGCCCTGCCCGACCTTTCCCTTGGGCATGTATTAATAAGCGGTGTTCGCGATACTTCTCTCTTAAAAGAAGCCCTAAAAGACGTCCCTCGGGGGAATACCCAAACCCTAGCAAGTTTGCCGCTGGGCATCGCACTGCTACAAGTTACCCAACTACGCGATGCGGAAGTACTGACCCAATATTGGGGGCAATGGGGTACTTTATTTCGCGATGTATGGTTGGTACAATTTCGAGGATATGCCTTTTTTTTCTCAGATGTTCGCCTAATCGATTCCTTCTTTAGCCAAATAGAAAACCAGAAAAACTTAGCGAACGACCGCAACTTTCAAGCGTATCGCGACTCTGTGCTCACCCAAACGACTCATTATTATTCTTTTGCGCAAACTAAGGCAATTGTAGAAACCATTAGCCCACGGCTAACCACTTCTTGGCAAGAACGCTTCAAAGAAGTTAAAAATGAACTGCTTCGCACTAAGTTTTGGGGAGGCGCAGCCAAAAAAAACCATGCGTGGCACTGGTACGCCCCCACTATTGCAGAAGAGGTCATTCCTAATGGGATGACGCTCCAACGTACTATTCCGTTTCGGTATTCGCTAAATGCCGCTCCTACTTTGGTGCGCAACCACGATACTTGGCAATGGGAATACTTAGTGCGCGATAGAGCCGGTTACCTGAGTTTAATGCCCTCCGAAGGCAAACGCGCTTGGATGTTACCTACCGGAACAATCCAAAGCGAAATTCTGCAAATTGACCGCTATGCCAATGGAAAACTTCAGTACTTATTTGCAGTAGGAAACCGAATATTTTTAATTGATCGCTTAGGGCGGACTGTACGCCATTTCCCATTATCACTACCCTTTCGGCGCAATGTGGTGCACCTTTCCGCTATCGATTACGACGGAACCAAAAACTATCGCATTGTAGCGGCAGACGCTTCTGGCGATGTGTATATGTTTAGCAAATACGGAACGCTCCTCCCCCAATGGAACCCTAAGCGGTTTCAAACGCCGTTGGCAACCGAGCTACGCCACTTACGCTGCCAAGAGAACGATTACTTCCTGGTACTATTAAACGATGGCACCTTACATACCCTACGTTCTAATGGACAATCGCACTCGGGTTTTCCATTGCAATTCAACGAGCCTTTGGGCGAAGCGTTCCACCTTCAAGCGGGTAGCTCAGCCGCTGAATCACAGCTAACTTTTCTAACCCCTCGGGGCGAAATCATTGCCGTAAACTTAGAAGGGAAAATTTTGAAACGAGCCTTTTTGCCGCGCCTGCGCGAAACGGTATCGTTTCGGATGGAATGTAGCGAGGGTACTCAAAACACCTGGGTGGCTGTACGGCAAGCCTCCGAGCATATCAGTATTATTGGCAGGGAAGGCAACGTATTATTCACCCATGCCATTTATGCAAGAAGTAAGCCGCTAGTGCAGTATTTTGATTTTGGCGGCAGCCATGCGTTTGTAGCAATCACCAACACGCGGTGGGGGGGGACTACCCTGTATCGGCTCAATGGAGAGCTTTTGGGTGAAATCCCTAAAAACCGATATGGAATAGCCGCTTCGGTACTGAACGATTACAGCTTAACGGTATATCATGTTCTGCACAACAAACTAAATCTTTACGAAGTAGGGATATTATAAACCTTTCATAAACTGTTCAATAGTTTTTGTGTTTTTCTAAGATGACTGCCCTACTTGATGCCCTCGCCTATTTTGCATTTGGGATGCTGATGCTGCGCACCGGAAACCTGTGGCTTAATGTTTGGAAAGACCCTCGCTTACCAAGAAGTAACATTTCCTCGGTAGCCGGTAGGGTTTCGGTACTGATTCCTGCGCGCAACGAAGCCAAAAACATTGTGGCTACCCTACAAGCATGGATACCTCTTGCTTCCCAATTACACGAAATAATTGTACTCGACGACCACTCTGAAGATGACACAGCTAACTTGGTACGCCAACAGCAAGCAAATTTCCCTATGCTTCGGTTGCTAAACGGGCAGCCATTGCCCAGCGGTTGGCTAGGGAAAAACTACGCCTGTTACCAATTAGCACAAGCCGCCACTGGCGATTACCTGCTTTTTGCCGATGCCGACGTTACGCCTCATGCCGGGTTAATTGAAGCTACCCTAGCACAACTCCACCAAAAAAAGCTCGATTTACTTTCAATTTTCCCAGACCAACGCATGCAAACTAATGGCGAAAAAATTGTAGTCCCGCTCATGCATTACATACTTCTATCACTATTACCTTTATTTTTCATTCATCGGTTTCGGTTTCCTTCCATGGCGGCTGCCAACGGGCAGTTTATGCTGTTTCGCACCGAGGCGTATCATGCTTTAGGAGGGCATTCGGTAGTAAAGCACTGTGTTGCTGAAGATATCCAGCTAGTACGCGAATTAAAGGCACGAGGAATGCGCGCTGCTACTTTTTTGGGTAACCAACTCATTGAGTGCCGGATGTACCGAAACTACCCTGAAGCCATTCAAGGGTTTAGTAAGAACTTCTTAGCTGGCTTTGGCAATGCTTTCGGGGTACTGTTCTATCTATACCTCATTTTTGGAGGATGGATTTTGATAGCGGTTCGTATTCCTATTTGGTTAGCCCCCAGTGTTTTGCTCGTAGTTTTAACAAATTGGGGGTTGGCTCGGTTAAGCAATCAATCATTCTTAATGCTATTATGGACACACCCTCTCCGAATATTCGCCACGCTTCAAGTGGGCATCAACTCCATCATGCGGAAGCTCAAAAAACAAAATACTTGGAAAGGCAGAAACGTATATTCCCCTATGCCTTAGGGTTACTGCTAGCATTTCACTTTTTTGGTTTGCTTGGGATGCACTGGCATGTGATGGACCAATGGCTCCAACAACTAACCCCTTTTGCATCATTTCTTTCTTTAACCCCACTGAATTTAGTAAGTACGGCGATTATCTTGTTTTTCTTTCATACGGATTGGAACCGAGCATTTGTAGTTTTTGCTTTCTTAGCATTTGGGGTTGGGTTTGGCGTTGAAGTGGCAGGGGTACATACCGGGTTAATTTTTGGTGAGTATGAATATGGCGAAGTATTAGGTTTCAAAGTGTGGGAAGTTCCCTTACTGATAGGAGTAAACTGGTTAGTATTGGCATATGCAGCTGGTGTATTAGCCGAAAAAATCACCTCTAACACAATGGGCAGGGTGGTGCTCATAGCCGCTACCATGACTGCCCTCGATTGGCTGATTGAACCTGTGGCAATTCAGTTACAGTTTTGGACTTGGAATGCTGGCGAAATCCCTCCCCAAAACTTTGTAGCATGGTTTCTCATTGCCGCTTTATTGGGTTGGGCATTCCAAAAACTTTCGTTTCGCAAAGAAAACCGAATGGCAGTCTGGGTGCTAGGCGTTCAAGCCGTATTTTTTGCCCTGCAACAATTTCTACTGAACTTATAAAGCATTATGCTTCCCAAAAGCGGTAGGACACGTATCCGTTTAGGCTTCCCCCGCAAAATTTGTTAGCTTCAAGTATGAAAACCATCTATTACCTATATGCGCTATGCTTGTTAGGGCTTACAAGTTGCGGCGCCAACAAAGTTTCCCTCGATGCGTTCCAAGCTATGCAACGCCGCCACCAAGAAGAAATGCAGGCATTACAAACCAAAATGGATGCCCTGCAAACCGCATGGGACGAGCGCGAGCCACCTCCCGAGCGCGTGGTAGCACAACCCTCAGCTGTTAGTCCGTTTCCCCTACCCACCACGTTATACTTTGCCGGAGAAGCAGTTCCCCTCTACGACCCCGACATTCGCGAACGCCTCGAACGGGAGTTACTTGTCCACGGGTTTCGGCACTCAGCAACGTTCACAGTATTGCTTCGTGCTGGTAGGTGGAAGTCGGAAATCCAAAAAATCTTACGGGAGAACAACGTACCCGAAGACTTCTTTTACTTGGCATGTGCCGAAAGCGATTTAGATAACCTGGCGCTTTCCTATGCCGAAGCTTTAGGGATGTGGCAATTCCTAAAACCTACCGCCCAAGAATATGGCTTGGAGGTATCGCGCCATGTCGACGAGCGCAAAGACCCCTACTATGCTACCAGAGCTGCCTGCCAATACTTAAAAGATGCCTATGCAAAATTTGGTAGTTGGACTGCCGTAGCCGCTGCCTATAACCGAGGTATGACCGGCCTATCCAATGCCTTTGAAGCCCAAAACGTAGCGAGTTATTACGATTTGTACCTCAACAAAGAAACCTACCGCTATTTGTTCCGCATTTTAGCAATGAAGCTCATCATCGAAAACCCAGAAGCCTATGGCTTTGTGCTCAACCCTTCAGATACTTGGCGGCCTTGGCGTTTCCGAGAAGAAAAAATCACCAGCTCGATCGAAGATTTGCCAGCTTGGGCACTCAAAAAGCAGTTAAATTACAAGGTGCTCAAAATTTATAATCCGTGGCTCGATAGCCCTACCTACGAACTGCCCATAGAAGCTGGAAAAACCTACATAATGCGATTACCCCGTTGATTTTTTAGTGAAATGAAAAAGTCAGCTACTACCTCTTTTCAGCTATTTGTAAGCCACCACCACCAAGAGTTTACCACAACCGATACGCGCAGCGATACCATTTTGCAAGACTTCCATTTTTTATGGAAACAAACCCACGGCGATGTCCCTACCCTTTGGTTATCGGAGCGCTTACAAGCTACAGAACGCTCGGAAAAAATAGCTGATGCCGACGCATTTATCATAATTTTAACCCCAGCCTATAAAAACGATGCTCGCTGCATTGAAGAACTAAACCAAATTATACACGCTACAAAACAGACTCCTGAACGGATTTTCAAAGTACGTAAAACCCAGATGAGCGATAGCGAGGAGCCGGAACTTCTCCGTTTTTTACTTGACTACGACTTCTTTGGGCTCGATTACGAATTGCAAGTTTTCCACGATTTTACTCAGGGCGACGATGGCTACTGGGAACGCCTCGACGATTTAGTACAAGACCTTGGCGAATACCTCGGAGTAAGTTCTTACAAAAAAAAAGGAGCTATGTATTTAGCCCTTACGACTCCCGATAAAGCCACTGCCTACCAGGAACTTGCTCGTGATTTTAAGCACCATGGCTATGCCGTTTTTCCAAAATTTAAACCTCCTAAAGATCGCAAAGCTTATGAGCAGTTTGTACTGAAATCGCTCTATGAAAGTCAGTTTTCTGTACACATTTTAGGAGAATTATTTGGCGAGAGCTTCGAACCTCAGAACGAATCGTATGCCGAAGTGCAACTCGCCCTTGCTAAAGAAGTAGCTCAGCAACGCCCAGGGTTTAAGCGGTTCATTTGGCTACCTAACCGAGCCAATATTACCGAAAGCCGACAACGCAAACTGATAGAGTACTTGCAAATGCAGCAAAGTGCGCAGCAAGCTGCCGAAATTCTTCAAACCGATATCGAAACCCTCAAAACGATTATCTATCAGTATACCCGATCGAACTTTACATTGTAGTTTTTAGCGTAAAATACCAGCTTAACATCTAGCATTTCGATACCTAATAAAAAAGGTAATTTTTCAGTTTAAAATTACCCTTAACCAATCGAGAAAGATTCACCCCATGTAAATTTTAGTTGTATAGGTTTCCATCTTATGGAATACATTGGAATCGTTCAGTTTTTTGCTAAATTGGTTAATTATCATATCCTCTTTCCCTTTATCTGCATCCTACTTCACTTTGTAAACTCAAAAGGTATGGCGTACATGTACCATACATTCAATGTTACATATGTTGAAAACTCTACGTCAGAGAGCTTAGTTTATGCTCAAAATCAATCAAATAATCACTTAAAAAAGAATTACAAGAAATGCCCTCGAACGATGCGTTGGAAAACCCCTACATAGGGTTGAAGAGTTTTGAAGAACAAGATGCTCCTTTATTTTTTGGACGTGAGCGTTCCGTAGGTCAGTTAGAGCAGCTCATTCGTGCGCATCATTTTGTAGCAGTGTTGGGTGGTTCTGGGGTTGGGAAAACTTCGCTAGTAAAAGCAGGACTGATTCCCAAAGTTGCAGGGAGTACTACCCCCGAAGGCGGGCAATGGCATAAAATTGCCTTTCGCATTGGTACCGACCCTATGCAGAACTTAGCCGAACAACTCGTAGCCCTTTCTGCCCTCCAGCCCGAAGATTCTACCATGGATGCCGAACGATGGCTAAGCGTACTTAAAGTGAAACTAAAACGCAGCGAAAATACCCTAACGCAGCTTTTAGAGAGCATTGAAACGTATAGAAAAGACCGCTTTCTTATTGTAACCGATCAGTTTGAAGAAATTTTTCGATTGGTTAATAGCCAAAGTACCGAGCTTTACGAGCAAGCCGTAGAGTTTTTTAAGCTCATCATCCATGCGGTTACGCAGCATACCCGTATCCATGTGGCAATGGTGATGCGCTCCGATTATACCGACCAAGCGCACCTGCTTCCAGGATTGGTTGAGTTACTGAACCAATCGTATTACTTAGTCCCCCAAATGACCCGCGAAGAGCTGAAAATGGCGATTACCGAGCCGACAAAGCGAGCAGGAGCTAGCCTCACTAGCAGCCTCACTTTCCGGTTTCTAAACGATATGGGCACACATACCGACCAATTACCTGTGCTGCAACACACGCTCATGCGTACTTGGGAGTTCCATATGCAAAAAAATAATGAGTCTACTACGCTTGATCTACCCGATTACGAAGCCGTAGGTGGCATTGAACGGGCGCTCGAACAACACGCTGAAGAAATTTACCATATCCTCGATTCGGATGAAAAAAAACTAGTTACCGAAAAGTTGTTTAAAGCAATTACCGAAAAAGAAGAAGACAAGCCAGCCGTGCGAAGCCCCAAGACCTACAGCCAACTGAAAGCCTTAACAAAGGCGTCTGATGCTGTTTTAAAGGAAGTAATTGCTACATTTAGCCAACCAGGACGCGACTTTCTGGTAAGTCCCCCCTTTGCAGATGTAAAAAGCGACACTCTGATCGATATTACACACGAGAGCATCATGCAATTGTGGGGGAGGCTACACAAATGGATTCAAGAAGAACAAGAAGCCGTTACCATGTATCGGCAGCTTTGCCAACAAGCCGAACTGTACCACGAGGGGAAGGCTGGCGCACTCGAAAATCCGCAACTCGACGTGCTGCTATTTTGGTACGAACACCAAAAACCTACCGAAGCCTGGGGGCAACAGTATGACCCCTCGTATGCAAGAGCCATTACTTACCTAAAACACAGTAAGTCAGCTTACGATTTTGAACAGCAACAGCGAGAAATTCGCCAGAAAAAACGTTTAAAAAATGCACGCCGCTTGGCATTGCTAATGGGCGTACTCTCTATGCTCACGCTTATTTTGTTCATTTATGCCATTATAGCCAGGGTAGAAACGCAAGCCAACGCTGAGAAAGCTCTAAAAGCAAAACAACAAGCTGAAATGGAAAAGAAAAGTGCCGATTCGCTCCGTATCGAAGCCGAGGCGCAACGGAGTATTGCCCTTGAACAATCGCAAGAAGCATTAGAGCAAAAACAGATTGCCAATTTGAATAAAGAACAAGCTGAACAAGAACGCGAACGTGCACTGCTTAATGCTGCCGAGGCACGCAGGCAAGAAAAATTAGCGCTGAAACAACAAGCAGAAGCACTGCGTTTACGCAACTTGGCAGTCGCGCAAGAATCGTTGGCATTGGAACAAAAGCAAATTGCCGAAATCGAACGCTCCAAAGCTGACTCCCTGCGCTTGCTTGCTAACAGTGCAAAAGAACGTGCCGAAGCCCTCCGGATGGTTTCTGTAGGCAGAGCTTTGGCAATTCGATCGAGTAAAATTGAACGGCAACGCCAAAAAGAACTTAAAGCACTTTTGGCAATACAGGCGTTTCGGTACAATCAAAAATATGAGGGAAATCCCTACGATGCTGAAATCTTCGATGCGTTATCGCAAGCGAATCGTGCTCTCAATCCTGTGGAAAACCGCACGTTTAATACGATAAAGCCGGTATACTCGCTTGCGTTTTCTTCGGGAACACTCTTCTACGAGCGCACCGATGGCAAAATTGTATTACAGAATATTTTAGCGGAAGGAAAATTTGCCGATGGCGCACTCGAACTAAAAAACTGCAAAACGAAAGCTTGTGAAGCCACAGATTTTGCATTCATCGGTACAGAACGAGTAGTTTCGGGGCACCGAAGCGGAGAGCTAAAACTTTGGGATAAAAACTCCCAAGCGTTATTGGCTACTTCCAATAAAGCGCTCCTGATGGAAAGCCCTGTGATAGCCCTTTCCATAGACAACGCTCAAAACACAGCACTCGCCGTTGCCGAAAACGGAACTATACAAGAATTTTCCCTTACCGATTTACAACCCACCGCTACTAGATTTTCTTTAGAAAACCCCATACAACAAGCCGTTTGGATAAACGATTATTTATACTTCCGCACCCTACAAAACACGATGGGTATGTTCCGAAAAGAATCGCAACAAACTGAAATACTAGCAGAACAGGTAACTACCTTGCTCGCTCAAGGAACAACTGTATGGGCACAAAACGCAAACAATGAGGTGTTTTCCTTGCAAGAGGGGAAACTGCAAACCCAAGTAGCGTTATCGCATCCTTTAGCGCAAGGGAAACTGCTGGGTGTATCTGCTCAGTTATTGCTTATGGCAAATGCCCAAAAAGTTGCTTTATTCCCTATCCAACAGCCTACTTTAAAACCAATGCAAATCAGCTTAGAAGAGGGCGAGGTAATACGTACTGCTACCTTAGCGGCAAATGGAACGTATGTGGTAGTGGCAACGGTGAGCCATCAACTTCTTTTATTTCCGACTGATATGCAACAAATGGCAAACGAAAATTGCCAAAACCTTGCAGAACCGCTCTCCCAAGAAGAGTGGGAACAGTACATCGGCTACGACATCCCTTATGAACCAACTTGTAACAACTTATGAAAACGTTTACCAGATTTCTACCACTCGTTATACTCATCTTTTGCGCTAAAAATGTATTTGCTCAAGATAAACCCATCTGCGATAAATCTACCATCGAGCGCGCTTGGCAAGCCTACAATATTGGCAACTTCGATTTCCCTATCGAACGCCTATCGGCTTGTATTCAAGAAGGCAATTTTGACCAAGAGCAGCTTGTGGATGCCTACCGTATTTTAACACTGGTACATATTGCCAACGAATCGGTAGAAGATGCCTCTATTGCGGCTATCAATTTACTGAAAATCAACCCTAGCTTTACCCCCAGTACGGTAGACCCGGTAGAGTTTCAAAAGTTAGTAACCGATGTGAAAGTCGGCATTGCCGAACGCTATATTTCTTCGGTATCAAAAACAAACGAAGACCCTTTGGAAGCTCCTGCGGCTATTACTGTAATTACTGCTGAGCAGATTCAACGCCGAGGGTATCGCAGTATTGACGAACTACTGCTTGATGTTACCGGTTTCGATTTATCGAAGGGTAAAGGCGTATCAAGAGCCAATATTGCACAGCGTGGCTATCGTTCTAACGTAACCGATCGCACTCTTTTTTTGGTAGATGGCGTAGAGGAAAACGATTTACTTTCGGAACATGCTTACATTTCTACACAATACAGCATGTCGAACATCAAACGAGTAGAGATAATCTACGGGCCGGCTTCTACGATGTACGGAGCAAATGCATTTGCCGGGGTAATCAACATTATTACGAAAGAATCGGGCAGTAATTTGGGAGCAAGCCAAAGTGTAGGCGTTTCTGCAGAAGCGGGTTATGGTACTTGGAACACCAAATATTTTGATGTAACGGCTTCAGGCCGTACAGGCTCTGCCGCATTAAGCATCACGGCACGTGTGTATCAATCCGACGAAATGGATCTATCGGGTTACGAAGAGTGGGATTACCGTTTGGGAAATCGAGCGCACTATGAGAATAATATGATTTTTTCGGCTCCCTTGAATGATAACAACTACATTGATTATACTGCCAACCATCCGTATATCGACCGCATCGAAACAGGGGACTCTACCCGCACATTCTACCCTTCAGTAGCCGCTATCGACGAGGCAATGCGGCTTGACCAAAATGCTATGGATACCACCCTACAAGGTCATCCGATTGGTTTTACCAATCATACGAACAATTGGTCGGTAAACGGTAAGTTGAAAATCGGAAATTTTACCACAGGTTTTAATATTTGGCGAAGAGAAGAAGGTTCTATCGGATGGTTTAACGATCGACGAGCCGGCTCACGCAATGGAAGCGTTTGGATTCCTAAGTTTTCTTCTGCATATATCAAATACGAAACGTATTTGAATCGAAGAATTTCGGTAACACTCTTTACCCGGTACCGCAACCATCAGGTAGATGGCGATACCAAGAGCGTAACGCTTTCTAGCTACGATAACGGAGCACTCAACTTAGCCAGTTTGCTCGATACTACCGCCTCTAGTTGGCGTACTACTTATTTTTACACCACTTCGAAGCAACTCCGTACAGAAGCCCGCGCCGTCTATTCTGCCAAAAACTTCACGCTGATTTCGGGGCTAGAGTACCGAAATAGCCTAATTCAGGGGAATTACATCACCTCGAGCCAAGAGTTTCCCTCGGAAACCGGTACACCTCCCGATGTACCCGGTGGCAATAATTTCGAAATGAACGACTTCGGCTTATATGCCCAAGGTACGTATCAGTTTATGCAAAACACCGAAGTTAAAAGCGTAAAACTCGTTGGTGGGTTGCGTATGGATCACAATGTTATCCGAAAAAATGGAGGATACGGAACGGTGTACAATGCACGACTCGCATTGGTGTATAAGCCCATGCCCAATATGGTTATCAAAGCGTTGTATGCTTCTGCCTTCAAAGATGCTTCGAGCTGGACGAAATACTCTACCACAAACGATCGTAAATTGCCCAATCCCGGATTAGAACCCGAAACAGTAGATAATATTGAGGTAAGTTTTTACAAGAAGATAGGCAACTTCAGTTTCGATGTAGTAGGGTATCGGTCGGCGTATAGTAATGTAGTAGGCTCTGAAGAAGTGGTACTTACCCAAGCGCAAATAGATCGTTTTGATATTGATGGTACTGCCGGCGAAACCACTTTACAAAACAGGGCGGTGGGCTCTCAACTTATCCAGGGGATTCAGGCAAATGTGGGGTATCAGCGCGAGCAACTTTCCGTATATGCTAACTACACCTACACCAACCCCAAAAATACGAGCCCCGACAACGATGAGTTCGAAGAAGATGCCGTACGCATTGGCGATATTGCCAAGCACCGTTTTAACCTAGGAGCGAATTACCTTTGGAACGAATGGCTAAACTTCAACATTCGTATGAATGCCGTAGGCAGCCAGCCTTCAGGAGAAGGCACTACGGTTTCTACCAATCCGATTACTGAGTTTGGAAATTATGCCATTTTCAATGCCTCTATCCAATACCGAAGCCAGTATTTGGAAGGGTTGGTGGTACAGCTCACAGCAAATAATCTGTTCGATACAGAGTATTTTCACCCTGGTGTTCGCACTGCTGCAGGAAACACGTACACACCACGGTTTCCACAAGAGCGTCGCAATTTTATGCTGCGCATCATGTATCAGTTGTAATTTAAGAAATACTCACCTTGGAGTGTTTGCCAAGCATCGCCAACAAGTCATCGAGGTACTCGCGATTGTTCGATAGGCGCGGCACTTTGTGTTGCCCTCCAAGTTTTCCTCTTTTTTTCATCCAAGTATAGAAGGTACCTTTCGGCACACTATGAATTACCGGTTTTACAAGGGCTATATCTTTATGGCGTTTTGCCTCGTAGTCAGAGTTAATTTGTTGCAGGGTGGTATCGAGCACTTCGGCGAAGGTTTCTAAGGAAGTAGGTTCTTGCTCAAACTCAATTACCCACTCGTGCCCACCACGTTTCCCCCGTTCTAGGTAAATAGGCCCTGCCGTAAAGTTAGCAATTTGGCTGTTGGTGGCTTCACTAGCTTTAATAATGGCAGTTTCGGCGTTTTCAATCACCACTTCTTCGCCAAAAGCATTGATAAAATGTTTGGTACGGCCGGTTATTTTAATGCGGTAGGGGTCGGTACAAGTAAACCGAACCGTATCGCCAATAACGTAGCGCCAAAGGCCCGCATTGGTGGAAATCACCAGCGCATAATTTTCGCCTTCTTTCACATCTTCTAAACCAATTACGTTGGGTTGTTCTTTACCCCACTCACTCATCGGAATAAATTCGTAGTAAACTCCATAGTCGAGCATGAGGAGCATTTCATCGGCAACATCTCTATCTTGAATTCCAAAAAAGCCTTCCGAGGCATTGTAAATTTCCACATAGTGCATGTTTTCGGAAGGTATCAGTGCCTTGAAGGTATCGCGATAGGGCCCAAAAGCTACAGCGCCGTGCCCAAAAAGTTCGAGACTAGGCCAAACCTCAGAGATGTTTGTTTTCCCCGTAATTTCGAGAATGCGTTGTAAAAGCACAAGCGTCCAAGTAGGCACACCCGCTAAGTTGGTAATGTTTTCTTTGAGCGTCATCTGCGCCATTTTTTCAATCTTCGCTTCCCACTCATCCATGAGCGCCACCTCAAGGCTAGGCGCTCGAAGAAATTCTGCCCAAAGAGGCAAGTTTTTCATAATGATAGCGGAAACATCACCAAAGTAGGAACGGTTGTTCTGCTCATTTTTTTGCAAGCTCCCCCCAACAGCAAGCGACTTGCCCGTAAATATTTTCGTTTGAGGGTTCCGATTTATGTAAATAGCGAGTAAATCTTTCCCTGCTTTGTAGTGGCACTCCTCTAAGGATTCTTTCGAAATAGGGATGAATTTACTTTTAGCATTGGTAGTCCCCGACGATTTGGAAAACCAACGGATGTCAGAAGGCCAAAGCACCCCTTGTTCTCCTTTAATAATTCGTTCGATGTAAGGGTATAAATTTTCGTAAGTTGATAAGGGTACACGGGTACGGTATTGTTCCACCGTACGGATGTCTTTGTATCCGTAAGTGCGCCCCCATTCGGTTTGGCTACCTTGCTTCAACAAATACTGCAATAATTTTTCTTGTACCTCATGCGGTTTTTGCATGAAGTATTGAATTTGGTTCATCCGCTTGTGGATTACCCAACTTACAAGGGAATTTAGCAACTCCATGATACCCTAATTGCTTTTATGGCTTAAAGATACGCCTTAATGCCTTTAGCGACATGTAGCGATATGTGCGATACAGTTTTTCCGCCGATTGCGCAAAAATATTACTGTGGTGTATCGGTTTTTGTTTTGCGACGAAGCTCGAAATCTTTGCCAAGGTATCGTTTACGGACTTGCTCGTTAGCGGCGAGTTCTTCAGCAGTACCATCGGCAAATATTTGCCCATCGAACAGTAGGTAAGCACGGTCGGTAATCGATAACGTTGCATTCACATTATGGTCGGTAATGAGGATGCCAATATTACGCTCCTTTAATTTGGCAACTATAGTCTGGATGTCTTCTACAGCAATAGGATCTACGCCGGCAAAAGGCTCATCGAGCAACACAAACTTAGGATCTACAGCGAGTGCACGAGCAATTTCGGTACGGCGACGTTCTCCGCCGGAGAGTTGAATCCCCAAGCTTTTCCGCACTTTCTCTAACTCAAACTCTTCAATGAGTTCTTCCACTTTTTGGTGTTGCTCTTTTTTGGAAAGCTTAGAAAGCTGAAGAGGGGCTAAAATGTTTTCTTCTACGGTGAGTTTGCGGAACACTGAAGGCTCTTGTGCTAAATAGCCTAAGCCTTTTTTGGCGCGTTTGTACATGGGCAACTTCGTAAGATTCTCTTTGTCGAGATAAATATTGCCTGCATTGGGTTTAATAAGCCCTACAATCATGTAAAAAGTGGTAGTTTTTCCTGCTCCATTTGGCCCAAGTAGCCCCACAATCTCTCCTTGTTCCACTTGAATGGACACATCATCAACCACCTTGCGGCTTTTATATTTCTTTACAACAGACTCAGCACGTAATATCATAATTTTTTCATTTTTTCTAAGGAGGACAAATATAGTAGGTATCTACAACAAGAATATTCATTACCCAAACCCACTTCCCTGAATGCCTTAAACCGCAACGTTTTATAGTAGATTCAACTGCCTATTTAACATTATTTAGTGTGAGGATTTCTCTCATATTTTACTGTTTTAAGAGTTTTTGTTGCACAGACTGTCCTTCTGCCTGCAACTGCAACCAATACAGTCCTTTAGGCAGATTTTTGAGTGAAATGCGCAGTGGCTGTTGCATAGTACCCCATGTGTACATTCCAATACGCTGTCCGGTAGCATTCCACAACGTTACTGTTCCCGAAGCTGCGGGAGTACCTTCCCAAACAAGTTGGCAATCGCTCGTGGCAGGATTAGGAAAAACACGCAATGCATTCGCTGTGTTTTCTGCAGGGTTTGTGCTAGTGAGGGCGTCCAATGATACTATATCCGAAGGCAGAGAAACTCCTTCCGGTGTAGCAACCGTTACACGATAGTAGTATACATCTTCCAAGTTATTGAATTGCACCGAGGCATCGGTAAACGTAGTGGTTTCTGAAGTGCCCACAATACGAAACGTACCATTTAAAGAGTCTGCGCGCTCTATCAGATACATTGCACTGCTATTGGCTGTTGTAGGAGTCCATTGCAGCAAGGCCCCCGATTGCTCATAGTTTACAGTAAGATTTTCAGGCACACCGGGTGGGTTCGCATTAATTTCTCTTCGCATTTGTGCAGTTTGTATTACCGTACGCATACGTTCTACTTGGCAGCGAGTAAATAGGTTCATGCAAGCATCATTGGCGTAGGTCATGTAGTTTTGGAGCATATCAGGCAAATCGTTTTCATCTTCTGTGCAGCTATTGTTTGCATTTGCGCAATCGCCTCCAATTCCTTCGCTTGTAGCACGGGTTGCGGGAGTATCGGTACAAAAATCATCAATGGCACAATCGAAGAGGTCGTCGCCCCATGTGTGGCGAAGCCCTAGCCAATGCCCTACTTCGTGGGTAGCTGTGCGTCCCTGGTTGTATTGCGAGGCGATGTCGAATGTTTTGCCGTAATCGGTAAAATTAGAGCCAAAATGGCGATAATTCACCACAATGCCGTCTTTGGTCATGTTTCCAAATTCTAGGTCGGGTGTCATCCCGTCAATGGCAGCACCGACCGGATAGTAGCCAAAGCCGATGGTGTTGTTTGCCAAATTTGCAACCCAGATGTTCAGGTAGCGGTTGGGATCCCAAATGGTAACTGGTGTGAGCTGTTCTTCTACCTCGTCGGAGTTCCACAGGCGTTTTTCACTAAAAAACCGATGAATGCCAGGTTCATCCAACGGGTTGCCATCGGGGTCGAACATGGCAGGCTGAAAGTAAAACCCTGGCGAAGCTGCCACCGTTTTGTACATCGCTGGCGTGAGGGTGGTATCGCGGTTGAGCCGATTGTAGTCTTCGTTAAGTACGGAAAATTGAGAGTAAATTTGTTCTGCGGAAAGATTAGTTTCTACGCCTATCTCTTCGCCAAAATGAACAATATGCACTACTACCGACACTACAAAAATAGGTTCTTCTGCGGTAGCTCGTAACGAAAGCTCAGCGATGTGTTGTTGGTGGCGTAACCATTTTTCAAACTGCAATGCCGTACTCCCTTGAGGGATTACCACGCCCTGGCGTTTTGCATTAATATAGGCTGTTTTGCAGCGTTCGGTACGAATATTTTGAGCGTTCGCGGCACTCCACCCAAGGATTGCTCCTAGTAAAGTTGCCCAGAAGAATCTGTTCATAGCAATCATTTTTTCTCTTTTTATATAAAAACAGCCATAAGGCATTTTTTCTACTCAACAATGGTGGCTTTGGTTACCATTACATTTTCTATGGGCCAGTTCCCTTCACCAACTTCTACATTTGCAATTTTATCTACTACGTTCATTCCTTCAACCACCTCTCCAAACACGGTATGTTCTCCATCGAGATGGGGAGCCCCTCCTATTGTAGTGTACACTTGTTTTTGGATTTCTGTAAACGAAACTCCGTACTCTTCTGCCACGCCTTGTAGCTCTAATGGGGTAAGTGGCCCCGACTGTACAATGTAAAACTCATAGGTAGAAGAAAGTTTTTCGGGATTGTTATCGTACTCTCGAGCCATGGCAACAGCCCCTCGTTTGTGGAAATGTTGGGCAGGGTTAATTTCAGCTGGAATTTTGTATTTGCCAATACGTCGTTTTTTACCTCTAAACTTCAGGTCGTCCGAGTCTCCGCCTTGGATCATGAAATCTTTCATAACGCGGTAAAATAACGTTTCGTCGTAAAATTTTCGTTGAGTCAACATCAGGAAGTTGGCACGGTGCAAAGGCGTTTCTTGGTAAAGTTTTATGAGAATATCGCCCATCGTGGTTTGTAAGCGAACGGTATCAGATGCGATACTCTTCCCGAAATTGAGTAGCACTTCTTCGGCATTTTCTTGGGTAAGGCGTATCGTTTCAATCGGAGTAGCTTTTTGTTTGGTTTGCGATGGGATATCTTCCGCTTTTGCTGCTTCGCTTGCCATTGTTTGCATTTCTTTTGACTGTTGGCAGCTAAAGCAAAACAGTGCCATAGCCACCATCCAAAGAGTTGGTTTTACTGCATTTCCCATGTTCGCCATTTTTTGGTTACTGAATAAATTTCGTGTAGGATTGAGCGATCGGCTTCGGTAAAGGAAACATATTTTCGTTCTTTTACCTTTTGCGCAAGTGCTACTAGCTTATCACATTCTCCGCTCTCGAAACCTGCAGCACCTCCCCAAGCAAACGAAGGGATAAATTTAGGGGGAAAGCCACTACCGAATACGTTCGCAGCTACACCTACTACGGTACCGGTATTAAACATAGTATTGATGCCGCACTTGGTGTAATCGCCCATGAAAAGCCCACAAAACTGCAACTGAGTATTTTGGAAATTGCCCGTGGCGTAGTTCCACACTTTTACCGGCGAGTAGGTATTCTTCAAGTTTGAGTTGTTGGTAGCTGCGCCTAAGTTGCACCATTCGCCAATGAGCGAGTTTCCTAAGAATCCATCATGGATTTTATTACTTCGCCCTAAAAAGATTGAATTGCTCACCTCGCCTCCTACCCTTGCATAAGGGCCTATGGTGTTGCCTCCCTTCATTTTAGCCCCAAAAGCTAACTCGGCATGGTCGCAAAGGGCTAACGACCCTCGGATAAGGCTGCCTTCGCCTACTCTTGAGTTTTTGCCTAAGTAGACCACGCCTTCTTCTGCATTAATCACGGACGCTTTGATGGAAACCCCTTCTTCTAAAAACACATTTTCTGCTCCATAAACCACGGTGTGTGCATCGGGAAGTGGTGCTGACTGCCGATTTTGGGTAATCAGCCTGAAATCTGCGGCTATTTGTGCGGCATTTTCTTCTACTAATTCCCAAGGGTATTGCAACAGCTTACCTAAAGCGCTTGCATCGGCTTGTACCGGAAAGGAACGAGCTAGTTCTACCAATGCTTGGGTGTGTGTGCGTGTTTCTGCAGTACATACTGCCACCAGCTGTTCACCTTGCCAAACTGCCGTGTTTTCGGGCAAATCGTTCAGCAGTTTGAGCGAATCGGTATGCGGACAAAGTGCGCCATTTATATATAACAGCGGAGTAGAAACGCTGGGTAGCTCAACCGGATGCTTAACCTGTAAGTACGGAGTAG
>CAYMYI010000054.1:23009-26123 GCA_964394585.1 uncultured Roseobacteraceae bacterium | reverse complement strand
CCTATTCTACAAACCAATGCGGTTACCAGCCTTGAAGGGTGGGATTTGAACAATGAAAAACCTCTACAAGTGTATCCAAACCCTTTAAGAAGCACGGCGAAAATCCGGTATATTTCCGACGGTACGCCTGTACATATTGCCCTCGTTGATGTACAAGGGCGAGTCGTACAAACTATCTTTGAGGGTGCCTCCCCTAAAGGAATCCAAACGCTACAATGGAACACCGATACCCTACGCAAAGGGCACTACTTTGTACACGTCCGAGGGGCTAACTTTCAAAAGGCAGCGGCCGTATTAAAACAGTAAGAAAACGCTATACACGCAAGAGACGTATCTATCGGTTTTGCCTTATGCTACGGTAAAGGCAGTGCTCCTTCATTTTTCACTTCGGTCATCACAAAGAAGCTCTGCACATTGCGGATGTTGGGCAATGCAGCCAGCCGTTGCGTTACAAACGCCTGATACGTTTCCATATCGGTTACCATTACTTTTAAGAGATAGTCGAACATACCCGCAACGTGGTAACACTCTACCACTTCGGGTAGCTGCTGTACATCGCTCTCAAATTGGGCGATGTATTCGCTATGGTGAGCCTCTAAGGTAACATTGCAAAAAACCAACAGGCTTAAGTCTAATTTTTGCCGGTTTAATACTGCACGATATGCGGAAATATACCCACTCTTCTCCAACTTTTTGATGCGTTCGTGCACCGGCGTAGGTGTTAACGAAAGCTTTGCGGCAATTTCTTTAATGGTCAGTTTTGCATCGTGCTGTAACAAACGCAAGATGGCTATATCGGTAGTATCGGTAAAGGGCACAGATTTTTTTTCTTATAATACAATTAAAACTCAGTACATTTAGTATAAATTTCTATCAAATAGAATTACTATAGATAATATTTTTGCTAAATAAAAATAGAAAAGAAAATTAACTACTATTGTGTTGATTTTTTAGCATAAAACAACATATAGTTATGAACAACCCCACCCTACATCCAGAAAGTGCCATGATGAGCTACGGATTTCACCCCCAAGAAGCTCATGGTGCTGTAAAAGCCCCTCTTTACCAAACTTCTACGTTTACCTTTGCTACTGCCGAACAAGGAAAAGCCTACTTTGAACTTGCCTATGGTTTACGCGAACCCAGCCCTAACGAATCGATTGGTATGATCTACAGCCGACTCGATAACCCTAACTTATCGTTAGTGGAAAAACGGCTCGCCGTATGGGAAAATGCGGAAGCGGCTGCCGCCTTCGAGAGCGGCATGGCTGCGATTTCTACAGTGTTTCTAACTTTTTTAAAACCAGGCGATGTTTTGCTATTCAGCAACCCGACGTATGGCGGCACCGATCATTTCATTCACGAGTTCTTGCCTTCTATCGGCATAGAAATCATCGGGTTTCGCCCTTGGCAAACCGAGGAAGAAATTGTGGCTATGTTACAAGCCACTGGCAAAGCCAGCCGCCTACGGATGATTTATGCGGAAACCCCTGCGAATCCTACCAACCATTTGGTAGATCTTGCCATGTGTAGCCGAATAGCTAGGCGCTTTAGCACTGAAGAAAAAGACGTGCTATTTGCCGTAGACAATACCTACCTTGGACCACTATGGCAACACCCTTTGCAACACGGTGCCGATTTGGTGTTGTACTCTGCTACAAAATACATTGCCGGGCATAGCGATGTAATTGCCGGAGCTGTGCTTGGCTCGGAGCTGCTTATCCAACAAGTAAAAGGGATGCGCACCTTTATGGGCAACATGGCAAGCCCGCATACAAGTTGGCTATTATTGCGCAGCTTAGAAACCTTGAAGCTCCGTATGGATAAACAATTGGCGAACGCTCAGGAAATTGCAACATACTTAGCAACGCATCCGCAAGTAGAGCGCGTATACTACTTAGGACATTTGCCCGAAGACTCGGAGGCAGCACGAGTCTACCACCAACAATGCCTTGCCCCCGGTGCCATGATTTCGTTCGATATGGCAGGAGGGGAAACCGAAGCATTCCAGTTTTTGAATAGCCTGCGCTTGGTGAAACTCGCCGTAAGCTTGGGTAGCACCGAAAGCTTAGCGCAGCACCCTCGCACCATGACCCATGCTGGTGTATCTGCCGAACTATGCGAAGAAATGGGCATTACCCCTTCACTCATTCGTCTTTCGGTGGGTGTAGAGCACCCAGAAGACATCCAGCGCGACTTAGCACAAGCCTTCGAAAGCATTACAACTCGTAAGCCCCAACTTGCCACTGTGTAAAATTTGGCGCACTCCGAACGGTTTTTCTGATTGGAGTGCGTTTATTCCTCACAAAATCTCATAAAATCAGTTTATTTTAAAGCGCCGCTACTCAAGGCAGTTTTCAGGAGTTCTATCCAATGGATAGGTTCTCTATTTTTGTTGTAGAACTGATTTTTTGTACGAGATTTTACCAATTCATGCACGTTTCTTTCATTCGTTCCAGCCTCATTATTTTTTTAGTAATTACCTCGCCTTGTGCACTTTGTCAAGTGCAATGGGCAAGCAAAGTTATCGCCGTTTCTTCGGCATACACCAATGCCAAAAAACCCACTCAGTTTCAGGCAGAACAAGTATTGGGCAAACCCAACAAATTGCCCTCCATTGGTAGTAGCCCGTGTGCTTGGTCGCCGGCTAGCCAAAACCGCGCCTATGCCGAGTGGATTCAAGTAGGCTTCGATATGCCCATGGCAATCCAACCAGTTGCTGTAGGAGAAAGCCATAATGCAGGCAGCATTACTGCCATATATGCCTACGATACTAACAACCAAGAGCACGAAATTTATCGGAATGATCTAGTGAAGCCTGCCGCCGAAAAAGGGCGTATGTTTCGCGTGTTTATTCCTCAAACATCTTATAAAGTGCAAAGCCTGAAAGTAGTGCTCAAAACGGCTGCCGTTCCCGGCTGGAACCATATCGATGCCATCGGTATTTCCAATTCGAACCAACCCATTCGCGCTACAATTGCTGAAGTATCGTCCAATACGCCGACGATCATCGAGGCTTTGCCTAGCGTTATCAATTCAGCTTACGACGAAATCTTTCCGGTGATTTCTCCCGATGGGAACACCCTCTATTTCGACCGAAAAAATCATCCGCAA
>CAYMYI010000054.1:19728-22999 GCA_964394585.1 uncultured Roseobacteraceae bacterium | reverse complement strand
CACCTAGTTACGAAAAAAACAATAAGATTCGTGACGATATTTGGGTTTCACGCTTCAACGGAACCACATGGGGAACCCCTGAGAAACTCCCTGCGCCCCTCAATAATGCGCATCATAACTACGTGTGTTCGGTAACGCCCGATGGCAATACGCTTTTGCTAGGCAATGTATACTTAAAAGATGGTAGAGCAGAAGGGGGGATTTCGATCAGCAGAAAAACAAAAAATGGATGGAGTTTTCCGGAAAAAGTGCATATAGATAACTACGCGAATAATAACAAATACAGCGAGTTTAGCCTAGCAAGCAATGGTAAAGTACTTTTGCTAGCCATTGAACGCGACGATTCTTTTGGCGATCGTGATATATATGTAAGTTTTAAAAAACAGGATAATACCTGGACAACGCCTAAAAATTTGGGGGGCGATATCAATACCGCTGCCACAGAACTAACCCCTTTTCTGGCTGCCGATGGGAAAACGCTTTATTTTTCGTCGTTAGGATATAGCGGCTACGGTAGTGCTGATATGTATGTTTCGCGCCGTCTCGACGACTCTTGGACACGCTGGAGCGAGCCGCTCAACTTGGGCAAACAACTAAACTCCGAAGATTGGGATGCTTCCTACACCATTGATGCTTCCGGAGAATACGCCTACTTTGTTTCCTATAAAAATTCTAATAACCAAAGTGCCGATATCTTTCGTGCAAAACTTCCACAACAAGCCAAGCCGAACCCTTCCGTAATTGTGTATGGAAAAGTATATAACTCGAAAACAAACGAAGAAATTAGCGCTGAAATCATCTATGAAAACCTGAAAAACGGCCAAGAGGTTGGGGTCGCTTCCTCCAGCCCCGACAATGCCGAATACAAAATAGCGTTGCCTTCGGGGTATACCTACGGTTTTTGGGCAAAAGCAAAGGGGTTTCTTTCGCTAACAGAAAACATTGACCTCACGCATCTTTCTGAGTATGCGGAAATTCAGCGCGATTTGTACCTTACCCCGCTTGAAATTGGGCAATCGGTGCGGCTCAACAACATTTTCTTTGTACAGAGCAAACCTACTTTACTCGAAGAGTCGTACTCAGAGCTCGATCGCATCGCTCAAACTTTCTTAGATAACCCTTCCATTGAAGTTACTTTAGAAGGACATACGGATATTGGTGGCGATCCAATTTTAAATATGAAGCTTTCTAAGGAACGTGTGGAGGTAGTAAAAGCCTATTTGGTAAACAAAGGCGTCCCCAGCGAGCGCATTAGCACGGAAGCGTATGGAAGTACCCGACCCCTTTCGCGGAGTCGCGATCCTGAATCGATGAAAATGAACCGCAGGGTGGAGTTCCGCATCACTAAAATGGACTGAATCTTCCTCTTTCCGTGCAAAATAGAAGTAAACGTACAACGATATCCTTTCACCCAAACTATAGTGTTATGAGACTGTTTGTATTTATTTTCTTTCTGTTTATTGCCAATCGATTATTCAGTCAAACGGATAGTGTTTATACTCAACAATATCTGGATAAAAGTACCCGATTTGCATGGCTAACCTACGGAGGCGATTTGAACTATCTTAGTGGAGGCACTACACAACAACTTTTGAATGGCACGAAGCAACTCACTAATTTTGGCAGTACCCTGACCCCTCGCTTAACCATCGGGGGCATTCATTTTTGGGGGCATGTAGATTTTTACGTTACATTCCCGTTATCTTTTTTAACGTTTCAAGAGGTTCCCTCGAACCTTAGGGAACTAGAGGTATATCAAGGGGTAGAAACCGGAATGCGATTGTATCCCTTAAAACTTGCGCCTAAACGCATTAGTCCTTTTGTAGGTATTAGCCTTAGGCGAATGCGCTTTTCACAAGAGTCGGAGGTGAGTACAAGCAGCAATGGTGTTCCAAATTATGGTCGTTTTATTCATCCAATTCAGTTTGGAATTACGTACACTTCGAATAAATGGCATATTTCTGCTTCGGGATATTATAACTACCAAAATGAATTTGATTATTTTATCTCACCGACCGAAAAAGCAGAGGTAACACTCGACCCGGTTTCGTTCAATCTAAGCCTATTGCGATATGTTGACCTCGATCGTCATATGCGGAAAAAAGGAGCTGTTGCAAAAGTCAATCAAGACTATAACAACTTGAAAAAAAGCAACTTGCTAAATGCTTGGTTTGTGGGAATAGGTCCTTCCGCATCGTTACAGATTACTAAATCGCCATTTTTGAAAGAAAACTTTCAATATTTCTTTGATGATTACGCCGCTTCTATTTTACCCGACTTAACGTTTGGACGATATTTCCATAAACCCGATGCCAATGTCAATTTAGTTTATCGCACGTATGGTAATACGTATGAAGGCTTCGACTCTGAGATTAAAACGCGACGACACTCGGTTGGCATAGAATCGGTCAAATTTCTGTTTAACTACCTTGGTTTTGTCCCTTTTGTAGGGCCAATCACTTCTTACGAAAGTCTTCAAACCACTGTTAATGGCGTGGAATACCAAGAAAACAAGTTTGGTATCGGCATAACCTTCGGCTGGGATATACGCGTTACCCGAACCGGGTCTAGTCTTTTGCGAACCAACTTAAGGTATTACCCGAACCTACACATGCGTATTGAAGGTGATAAAATGATGTTTGACCACCTGGAGTTTAACTTTATCCAGTGGGTGCATTTTATCGGAAGGAAAAAAGTTCTTAACCGGAAATCATAGCCTGCTTGCGGCATCCCTTAGAAAAAATGCTGTTAGTGTACCATCTTTTCTAACTAATTTATTTTGTTGTATTCAGTGTTTTTGATTCCATTATATCCTTTTCCTCATAAAAGGTGAAGAGAATTTACCATGGGCTACGAAGCACCTCTGAGAAACACTTGCACTGTTAAGCTTGGCAAAGGCTCACGGTTCTATTCTGATACGAGCGACAGCCAGATCGAAATAAAAGCGTTTTGCCCTACCCTATTATTAGGTTGGCTTTTTTGAGGTTTCAGCCTATTTTTTCCTAGATTTTACGAGAGTTAGCCACGCTAAGGCTAAAACTCTTGAAGTAAAAAACGGAACTATGACTATGAAACCAACCCCAAATGTATGGTGTGTAGGCGAGCTACTCATCGATTTTATTTGTGAAGATGTAGACGTTACCCTAGCCGAAGGGCAGCGGGGCTATCGGTTAGCACTATTCTATCGCCTCGCGCGATTTCCATGTGTTGGTTATCGGGAGCCACATACACACGACCTGGCAGGACAAACTGGCCGTGCTCTCCTATGCTC
>CAYMYI010000054.1:13208-19718 GCA_964394585.1 uncultured Roseobacteraceae bacterium | reverse complement strand
CAGGAGGAGCCCCTGCCAATGTAGCGGCGGCTATTGCCCGCTTGGGCGGAAACGCAGCATTTGTAGGCAAAGTAGGTGGCGATCCGTTCGGTGGATTTTTACGGTCTACCTTAGAATCTGTGGGTGTAGATACCTCTCTGCTACTCGCCGACCCGAAACACCCTACTACGCTAGCGTTTGTATCGTTACAAGCCGATGGAGAGCGCGATTTTGTGTTTCACCGCGGTGCTGATGCTCACCTACGCTTTGCGGAAATCCCTCTAGCACAATGGGATCAGTTAAAAGTGCTACACATGGGTTCTGCCACGGCATTGCTAGGAGGCCACCTTACCGAAACGTATTTCCAGCTTATGCAAAAAGCAAATGAACGTGCGCTTTTCGTATCGTTTGATCCTAACTTCCGTACCGATTTGTGGAAAGGGCAGCTACACCAATTTATTAGGCAGTGCGAAAAAGCAATTCCCTTCGCACATTTGCTAAAAGTAAGCGAAGAAGAAGCGAAGTTATTAAGTGGAACCTCTCAGCTAGAAACTGCGCTAGAACACTTACACGGTTTCGGCGCACATACAATCGCCATCACGTTGGGTAAGAAAGGTACAATGCTTAGTCAGCAAGGTGCACCACCTTTTATAGTTCCGAGTATGCCTGTGAAATCGATTGACTCCACCGGTGCCGGAGATGCCTTTATTGGTGCGTTGTTATACCAACTTGCACAAGAACCCACTCCCATAACCTGCCTGAATGATTCCATACGTTTGCAATCGATAATCAGTTTTGCCAATAAGGTAGGAGCCATTACCTGCACAAAATTAGGTGCTATCGCAGCCTTGCCCACATTACAAGAAGTGGAGCTTTTTCATTAACAAATTAACGAAATATCGTTAATAAAGTGATATATCCTGCCTATTTGCACACCGTGTTAGCGAGGGTTAAAATATATTTCATCTATAAGTAACTAATAATCAAATAGCTATAAAAGGCTGTATATACAACGATAGAAGCTGGCACTAGCTTTGGCTATTATGGTATAGAACTTATTTACTAACACAAACCTTAAACGTAAAAGCTATGAGAGTTTAAGTTCAAACAACAAATCAAGCCGAGCGAGTGGACTTTTCTTAGAAAAGCCTACTCCAATGGCACAGTAGCTATCCAATCGTGATAGAGACAACCAGCCCTTTTCCTTCTTTAAAGGCAAAGCCCACAAAAGGCAATGTGATATAACTCATGTTGCTTTTTTTATGCCAATACCCTCGCGGCTATTTGCTCCATGATGATTTCGGCATGTTGCCGAGAGTTTTCAATAAACCATTTGCTGGTTTCAGTACGATATACCGTAGAATTTATATACTTAACAATAAAGAAACGCAATCTCCTAGTCCAACGAATCGTTTTACCGACGAACTCTCTTGATAAAATCATCGGGATTGCGTTTTTCATGCCATATTGCCACTATAAGCACCTCTTTTTTCTCTTCTAGTACGGTATAATGGATATAATACGGAAATCGGCTGACTTTCACTTTCCTGAAATGAGCAAAATGAGTTTGATACAATAAAGGGTTAAGCTGTAAAAAAGGCAATTTATTCTGAAGTTGCACAAAAAAATCAATCCCAAGCCCCTTACGTTTTTGCTCGTAACTATACATTATTGCATCAATATCTTCTTCAGCAGCCGATTCAAAAACAAGTTCATACCGGGTTTTATCCATACTTTTCAAGCATCTTTTTACGAATCTCTTCTAAAGAACGCCCACGTTTAGGATCTGCCATGTAACGTTGATAGCGAGTGTCTAGCTCTTCTTTTTGAGCATCGGTAAGTACTGAGCTATCTTTTTGTAATTCGTTTAATTGAAGAAAAGTTATATACTCTAAAACCTGCTCCTGTAATGCCGTAGGTAGCTTATCTATTTCTTGATGAAGAAGCTCTATTGTACTCATCATATCGTTTTTTAGTTTGATAACGTCTTTCTATCAGTAGTAGTGCGTGAATCGTTTTACACGCATGCCTGTACACTGAAAAGACTACTAACCCAAAGTGCTATAACGCATGTTGCTTTTTTTATGCCAATACCCTCGCGGCTATTTGCTCCATGATGATTTCGGCATGTTGCCGAGAGTTTTCAATAAACCATTTGCTGGTTTCCATACCTCCACAAACTACTCCTGCCAAATACACATTTTCTAAGTTGGTTTCCATGGTTTCGGGGTTGTGGATAGGCTTGCGTGCAGGAGGCTCGCCAATGGCAATCCCTAGCTTGGTAAGTAACTCAAAGTTTGGCTGGTAGCCCGTCATCGCTAATACAAAGTCATTTTCAATTTCTAACAATCCACTCGGCGTTTCGATGGTAACGGAACGCTCATCTATTCGCTTTAATTTCGAATGGAAATGGGCGGTAATGGCTCCTTCTTTAATCCGGTTTTCAATATCGGGGCGTACCCAATATTTGACCCGCTTGCCAATTTCAGCACTTCTAACTACCATCGCTACTTCAGCGCCTTTCCGATACGTTTCTAAGGCAACATCCACTGCAGAGTTTTGCGCCCCAACTACCACTACTTTTTGCCCTGCATACAAGTGGGGATCATCGTAATAATGCTTCACCTTGGGTAGGTCTTCGCCGGGAACTCCCATCTTTTTAGGAATATCATAGAAGCCCGTAGCCACTATAACTGCATGGGCGTGGTAGGTTCCTCGCGTTGTTTCGATACGATATCCCGTATTTTGAGCAATCGGCTCGGGATGCATTTCAAGTACTGCCTCATACAAACGCACGTTGAGCGACTGCGAACTTTGTACTCGGCGGTAGTATTCGAGCGACTCGCTACGCGTGGGTTTTGGATTGTGAGAGATGAACGGAACGCCACCGATTTCAAGACGATCGGAAGTTGAAAAAAACGTCATGGTAACCGGATAGTGATACAGCGAGTTTACTAAACATCCTTTTTCAAGTATTAGGTAATCGATATTGGCGTTTTTGGCGGCCAAGCCGCAAGCCAACCCGATAGGCCCGCCTCCAATAATAATTAAGTCTTTGTGCGTTTGATTTGCCATGTTAGTGAATCTTTTCTATGCGTTTTGATAATTCATTATGCAACCACAAAGTTCGAGAAGTTTCCAAAAACACGCTGAATTCTACACTCAGCCATCAATAGGGAAATCTATTGCGTTATTTCAGGGTTTATTTTTAGTATACATGGTTGCTTGCACATTTATTAACTTGTAAAGTACTGCTTACGTTTTAGCTATAAATACACTATACTGACTATGAAAAATCTAACATTCTTCTTTCTATTGGGGCTATTGACCCTTCCTGTATTTGGGCAAACTCCTACGGTGATGGTGATGGAAATTCGGGAAGAAATTGCCCCACCCATTAACCGCTATACCGAATTAGCCTTGGAATATGCTAGGGAAATTGACGCCGACTATGTCATTATCGATATGGATACCTATGGTGGGGCAGTAAACGACGCCGATGATATCCGTATGCGTTTGCTTGAATTTGAAAAGCCTGTATGGGTATTCATCAATAAAAATGCAGCTTCGGCAGGTGCACTGCTCTCCATTGCCTGCGATAGGATATACATGGCACCGGGGTCCAATATTGGTGCGGCTACGGTAGTCAATGGTGGCACCGGCGAAAAGGCTCCCGATAAATATCAATCGTATATGCGTTCTATGATGCGCTCCACTGCCGAAACCAACGGACGCGATCCAAAAATTGCCGAAGCCATGGTAGACGAAAACTTGGAGGTAGAAGGCATTTCCTCTGCCGGGCAAGTCATTACCTTTACCACAAAAGAAGCCATCGAAAACGGTTTTTGCGAAGGAGAAGTCAATAGCATTAACGACATCCTCGCAGAAAATGGCGTGGAAAACTATCGGCTCGAGCGCTATGAACCTTCTGCTGTAGAAGGAATTATCAGCTTCTTTCTTAACCCCGCCATTAGTGGCATTCTCATCTTAGTAATTTTAGGAGGGATTTATTTTGAATTGCAAACCCCCGGCATAGGCTTCCCCTTATTCGCAGCCATTTTAGCTGCTATTTTGTACTTTATCCCGTATTACCTTAGCGGATTAGCCGCCAACTGGGAAATCATTGTGTTTATTGTAGGAGTGTTGCTCATTGCTGCTGAAATATTTGTAATCCCTGGTTTTGGAGTCGCAGGCATTACCGGCATTATTCTGACCCTAGGCTCTTTGGTGCTGGTAATGCTCGACAATAACTTTTTCGACTTTACTTATGTTCCAACAGCACACATTATCAGTGCGCTTACTTCTACCCTTGCCGCTGCCTTAGGTAGTATCATCCTGATGTTTTATGGAGCTGCCCGCTTAAGCAGTGGCGATTCTGCCATCTTAAAACGCGTTGCTTTGCAAGGTTCATTACAAAAAGCTGATGGTTACACCTCTACTTTTATCCAAACCGATTTAGTAGGGATGCGCGGCACAGCATACACCGTGTTACGACCATCTGGGAAGGTACAAATTGATGGGGAAATCTACGACGCTTCTACGCGAGGCAGTTTTATCGATAAAGGAGATGAAATTGAGGTCATCAACCAACAAGGAACTTCTTTGAAGGTTAAAAAAGTATAGTTGTATTCTCGAATTTTAAAAATTGAAACCTGATGAAATCCGTGAAGTTTAAAACCAACATTAACTGTGGAAATTGCATAAAATCGGTAACGCCTTTTCTGAATGAACTCGATAATGTGGAGGCATGGAACGTAGATACCGACAACCCCGATAAAATTTTGGAGGTTACCCTCGATGACGATGACAGCCACAGCGTGGTGAATGCTGTAAAAGCTGCCGGCTTCCATATTGAAGAGGCATAACCGAAGTGTTGTTTCAAAGTAAGCTAACAATCAAAGCCCCTTTCCTAAGGCTGGAAAAGGGGCTTTTTTAATACATGTTCCTAAGCTGATTAATTCCTTACACTTTCCCCGCGAGCAGATATAGCACTGCCATCCGCACTGCTACACCATTTTCCACTTGTTCTAAAATGATTGAATGCTCCGAATCGGCAACATCGCTCGTAATTTCTACCCCACGATTAATAGGGCCCGGATGCATAATTGTGATTGGCTTATCAAGAGTATCGAGCAAGGGTTTGTTCAATCCGTAATACAGGGCATATTCACGCAAAGAGGGGAAGTTTTTGGTTTTCTGCCGCTCCAACTGTATACGCAATACATTGGCGACATCGCACCATTGCAATGCCTCGCGGATATGGCTAAACACTCGCACACCCAAAGCAGGTAAATGTTTGGGGATAAGTGTAGGTGGCCCACATACGGCAACTTGAGCACCTAACTTTTGCAAAGCAAAAATATTAGAAAGCGCCACTCGCGAATGGGTAATATCACCTATAATGGCTACGCGCTTGCCCTCTAGGCTCCCTAGTTTCTGCCGAATGGAAAAGGTATCGAGCAGCGCTTGGGTAGGGTGTTCGTGCGTACCATCGCCCGCATTAATCACATTGGCAGAAATCCGTTCGGCGAGGAAATGAGGCGCGCCCGGGCTGGCATGTCGCATTACAACCATGTCCACCTTCATTGCCAAAATGTTTTGTACGGTGTCGAGCAGCGTTTCTCCTTTTTTTACAGAACTAGAGCTCGCTGAAAAATTAACAACATCAGCAGAAAGGCGCTTTTCGGCAAGCTCGAAAGATAAACGCGTACGCGTAGAGTTTTCGAAAAAAACATTGGCAACGGTTACATCGCGGAGGGAAGGCACCTTTTTAATCGGGCGATTGATTACCTCTTTGAACTGCTGGGCGGTATCATGAATCAACCGAATATCGTCGGCAGTCAGGTGTTTAATGCCCAATAAGTGCGTGGTGCTCAAATGATCCATAACAAAAAAAGCAGAAGTGGATGGTACATGCGCAAAGTTGTGAAAAGGAAACCGATTCAGAAAACCTTGCGAACTAATTAAACTTACCCCTATTGCGAAAGATTTCTTCATTTTCTTCGCATTGTGGCTATAAACAAAAACAGCCACTCCAGAAGAGCGGCTGCTTTGTTGTTAGCAACTATTGCGCTTATTGACGGATGAATCTTTTGGTTACATTAAACTGTTCACCTCGCAAATTGATGAGGTAATTGTTGCCAGTAAAACGATTTTGCTCAGCTTTTAACGCTGCGTTGATTACTTCAAGACTGCCTTTCCGATTGAATACCTGTGCTCCTTTTGCATCGAAAATTTCACAGGTAATTTCTCCCAGCTTGAGTTGTTGATTTTCAAATCCAATTTGGATGTGCGACTGCGAAGGATTCGGGTAAATCACTAAGCTTTGGCTATATAACTCATCATACAAACCAAGTGGAGCTGCGGTGGTAGTGCTAATCACATTCGAGTTGTCCGAAATCAGTGTACCATCGGTGGCTCTCACGCGATAGAAATAGTTGGTTTCAGCTACTAGATTCGTTACTGCATCGGAAGTACCGCTTACAGCTTTGCCTTCAAATCCTGCTACAAAACTGGTGAACCCTTGGTCGG
>CAYMYI010000054.1:4119-13108 GCA_964394585.1 uncultured Roseobacteraceae bacterium | reverse complement strand
GGTCGGTGGCTACATCGAGTAGGTAGCCCGTGGCGCCGGTAACGGCGTTCCAATTGGCGGTAAAGCTCGTTTCGGTAACGTCGGTGGCGGCAGTGGCTACGGGAGCGTTAATGGTATTGCCTGCGGGCGAGTTGATCCCCAAGAAGACTCCTCTACCGTGCGTACCAACTGCAACAGCGGCATCGGTAGTTCTCGAAGAAGTAGAGGTTATAATAGAGTTACCAATCACATCAGCAGCTTCTAAATTCCATGTAGTACTGCTTCCATTCAGAGCTGTTGTAGAATATAACCCGGTACTTGTGGAAAGCAGGTAGATTTTTTCGTTTTGGAATGGTAAAATCTCTGCCCAACGTATCGATGGCCCGGGAAGATTGGCATTCCCTACTAGGTTGCCTTCTACAGAAGTGTAGCTTGCTCCCCCATTGGTAGAATGGTACACGCCTTCTACATTATAATTCGCAAAAATCACTAAGATTTCGTTAGCATCGTTCGGATTAACAGCTATCCGCACAGGATACGCGCCAACCGCCGCATCCGGAATAGAAATATCCGTAGCCGTAGTAGCGGTTTTCGCATTGGTCATTTTATAAACGCTAGGTTTTGCGCTACCATCAAGCGTAAAAGTGCCAAGGTATAAAATGTCGGCTGGGGTATGGGAGATGGTAATGGCAGAAATGCGCTGACCATTGGCAATATTAGGGATTTCTTGCCATCCTGTTGACTGTAGTTCATCAGCATCGTTTGACAACCCCTTTGAGTGCCTCCAAAGGGAGGTTCCTCCAGCATAGTATACATAGTTTTCGTCGTTCGGGTCTACATCGAAGGGATTCACCCATAAGGTATTCTGCACATTGGCAGGTTTCATGGCTATTTGGCTCGAAGGGGTTTCTCCCTGATTTCGCACCGCTCTGATTTGTTTATCGGCACCAACATACGAATAGCGGGTGATACTTCCATTTTGAGTAGAGAGCCACGCAAAATTTTCGCGTAGTACGGCTGTAGTACCGTCACCTGCGGTTACATCTTCCCCAATATTAGCATTAAGCGCTTGCCCAGGAGTGTACTTTGTAAATACAGTTCCCCAATCTTGATTCCCACTGGCAATTCGATAATCGCCAGTGTTACCCGGTGCCATGCCTAAATGGTACGATTGCATCACCGAAAAACCATTGTTGAGGGGAGTCCACTCAATACGATCGGCAAGAATATTGGTAGTTTTATAAATCCCACCATCATTGCCACTTATCATTACATTTGGGTTGTTAGGGTCAAATACCAGAATATGTTGGTCAAAGAAATGGTTGAAATAAGAATCGGTAGGCGCTGGGAATGGTGGCGAGGGATCTGAACTTGATTCTTTCCCTCCTCCAATCCATCCTCTTGAAGCATCGGTTGGTTTGGTGGCAAATCCATCAAATACACGGAACAAATTGGTTCCCCCAATAATCACTACGTTTTCATCAGTCGGGTGTACTGCAATGGTCATGTTGTAAGCACCCTGCGTATTGAGTTTTGCTTCACCATTAGGGTCGTAGAACGATTGCGGGAACACCGGTAAGTTAGCCGTTACTTCTGTAAACGTCTTATCGGCAAGGTTATGCTTAAATACACGGATGGTGCTTTCATCGCCGGGTGTTTCCAAAATGTAGCTATACGCCACATTTACATTACTCGCCGACCATGCAATTACACTACGTAGCCAAAGATCGGGGTAGCCAGTTGCTACGTTTTCCCAATTAGCGCCATCGTCGGTTGAACGCTGTAGCCCATTGATGGCGGCTAAAAGATGCCCCTCTTTATTCACCACGATATCAGGAGCCGTGGCTTGATATGCGAGATTTTCTTGAATCAATGTAAATGATTGCCCTCCATCAGAAGACTTTAAGATCCCATATCCGTCTGAAGCTACAAAAATGGAGCTGGTCGTAGGATTCACGACGATACGGGTCGTTGCAGCAAAAGGATTTTGCGCTTTTGATGTCGGGAACTGCAAGGAAGAGGAAGCTTGATTCCAAGTTACGTTATCACCTGCGGGGCTGTAGGTAATCAGCGACCACGTTTCTCCATTATCAGTCGATTTAAAAATTCCCGTTCCGTAATAAGCCGTTACCTCTTCTTGTCCAAATTCCCCCGAAGCCGATCTGCCATTTTGCCCTTCGCCGGTAGTGTAGTACCACGTATCAGGGTTGCGAGGGTCTTGTGCTAACGAAGTTACACTTTGGTTAACCGTTTTAGCTGTTTTGAGCGTCCAAGAAGCTCCTCCATCGGTAGATTTCCACATACCGCCGGATACGCCTCCTGCTAAAATGATGTTTGAGTTCCGAGCATCAAAGGCAATGGCGCGGGTACGCCCCCCAATGTTAAAAGGACCTACCGTGTTCCAAGTATAATTAAAAACCGCTTCGGTGCGCGCATTAGACCGCGTAGTAAGAATACTACGTGCATAAGCTAGCTCCCTTCCGCGAATGCTGGCAGGAATCTTCTTTGTAGCTGGGTCGCGAAGAATCAAGTCGTAATACTCACTTCTTCCTTTTTTACGCTCTTGCTTGGCAAGTTTTTTTGCGCGATTTTCCGCTTGTTGTTGGGCGATTTGATAGCGTTCAGCAGCCCACCAAGCAGAAGCGCCGGCTAAGCAAAGCAGCAAAGCCACCCAAAAAATTCGTTTCATTTGCTTCATAATATTGCACAGTGTAAAAGTTTAAAAAATCTGTTAGGAAGATAGTTAAAAACTCTTTATAAAAGTTGATTTTTTTTTAGAAAATAAATACCCAAATTTCTGTTGTAGCATCGGTAATTAGTTGCAACCTTTGGCAATAAAATCCAGCTTACGCTTTTCAGCTTTATGAAATACACGCACCGCCAGTGGCTTACGCTAAGTGCCATTTTATACGCATCCTCGCTTTTGTTCGGGGGAATTGTGGTCATTTTTACCGATAAGGCATCTTTGCACTTAGCGCTACATCAGTGGCATAGTCCCTATGCCGATGTATTCTTTCAGTATATTACCCACATAGGCGATGGCGCCTTTCCCGTACTCCTCCTTCCTCTTTTGCTAATGCGGTATCGTTTCAATGTTTTAGTGCTCTGTGCCACCGCCTGTGTATATGCCGGCATTGCCGCTCAATTTTTTAAGCGAATCGTGTTTCGAGGTACGCCACGCCCACATGGCTTTTTTGAGGAAGGCACCCTCCGTGTGATTGAAGGCGTTTCTACACACCATCATCATTCGTTCCCATCGGGGCATACCACTTCGGTGGTGGTCTTGTGCCTTTTTCTTGCCTTTTTATCGAAGGGAAATAAACTCGCCCAAATTGCATTTTTTGTGCTGGCTGCGTTAGTTGGATTTTCGAGAGTTTATCTCTCTCATCATTTTATAGAAGATGTGTTAGCAGGCGTATTTTTAGGAAGTGTCATGTTTTGGTTAGCGTATCAAACCATCGGTTTACTTAATAAAAAAGCGCCATTCATGCAGAAACGTATCAAGCGAACGCTTCAATGGAAACCGACTGAAATTTTCTGATTTCTTTTTTTTAGTGTAGAAGAAAGAAAGTTTCTTTTTCGTGCCAATTTCCAAGAAAAACTCCTATATTCCATAGTAGTTTTTTGAGCCCAGACTCTCCCATGAAAAAATTTTTTGAAAAGCTTTTCAAACGATTCAGTTACAACACTCCGACTGAAGACGCTTTTACAACCGAAAACCAAGTAGTTACAGAAGCTAGTAACCTCACTTCTTTGCGCTTTCGCAAAGAACGGGAGCAATTGGGGCATCAGTTACAAAAAATGAAGAAAGGGCAGCGTGACCGCTTGCTCGAAGCCGAATCAATCAATTCGATAACATCACTATTCGAAACCACCGGCGAAGTACTCTATCTACCTTCTAATTTCCCGCTACAAGAAGGGCTTGAGCAACTGACCAACCTATTGAAAGCGCAAGAAGGTATTGAGGTTTCATATACCTTTTCGCAGCACACACAAGTACACACAGTACAGTTTAAAGATACTACCACTTTTCGAAGATTTGTCCGAGCGAGCCCATCTTTTCAGTTTATCGTTCAGTATACAACCCCACAAGTAACCTTTGGCTTTGCACTGGGCGAAATAGAAAACTCTTCTGAAAATACCCAATGGTGGTTACTCCCCACTGTCTTGATTTTTTATCGTACGGCGGTGAACGACTTCTGGCAGGAGATTCTCGCGGCGTTGGTAAGTCAGCACTACGAAATTGCCGTAGCCTCTAACGAGCTATTCCCGGATACGCATCTTGTCCCTGATGGGCGCTACACGCAAGATTTTTCCTTGCGCCACCTGCTATGGGTACTTGCGCAAGCGTACCAAACGCAATCGGCACAAGACGCGCTGGCGTGGTTACCGTTACAATCGGTTAATATTCCTACGGTTCAAACCCCTAACGAGCCGCTGCACTATTACTTCACTTGTTTTGCTTCGCGGAGTATGCTATTGGGCTTTCAAAAAAATGGCTATTGTAGCCTTTTACACCCCTTATCGCATACCAAAGTGGAGGTTTCCCAACAGCGCAAAAATTACCGTTTCGTTCAAGAAGATTGTACCTGGGAAGCCGACGCCTCCGTAGGCAAGCTCCTCCACGAATTACTCGAAGGGATTACGCTCCAATCGCCCGAAGAACGTTTGCAACATATTGCCCTGCTCAATTGGCACCATCATGCAGATGATGATCAAAGCAATAGTTTTGCTTTGATCGTGATGAAGAAAAAAGCCTTGCTTACCCAAGATGTACTCGATAAGCTCACCGTAACCTTTTTAGCGTTCGCCTCGGAAAACCGCAAAAAGGCATTATCTCCTTATCTCAGTGCAGATGCTACCCTTGAAGTACTCCGCGATACCTTGCAACTAGAACGGCTCGGGGAAGTATTGCCGCGATGGATGGCTACTTGGAAGGTATCGTTAAACGATACTATTACCATATTGCGCCTTCTGGTAAAACTAAAAGAACACACCGAACAATTAGCGGTGTTATTGCCGTTTCATCGCGAAATCCGCGAGCAGTTTCTACAAGCCAACAAACGGAACTACCAGAACCCCGAGGTCATTTTATTAGAACTACAATTTTGCGAATATTTATTAGCCGCAGGAGAAAACGAAGAAGCCATCGTATTGCTCGATACCTTGCGCTCCAACTTACCCGACGAAACCCTCGCAGATTTACTCCCCCCCAGCGATGCCAACTTGAGCGAGCACGAAGGCGGCCCGCCTATTCGTGTTAATTTGTTGGAATTGATGATTCGCGCCAAAGGCATTCATGAAGCACATAAAGAGGTGATTGAGTTGGCACAGTTGCAACCTCTTTACAAACAACGACTCAACAGTTTAGTAAAATACTTACAAAACGACCGCATTGTACGACGCGCCAAAGAAGTCATCCGTATTTTGGCGAGCGATGGCATGGCTCCGTACTACAGCCTCACCGACGAAAAAGGCTTGTATAGCACCCTGCCTACGGAGGTGATTCACGAGAAGTTGGTGCATCCGGCTACGCAATCGAAAGGAGCGTTTCATTCGCTAAAAGAATGGGTTGCTTCAGTGCCAGTACCCGATTACTCTCACTTAAAACAATATACGGAGCAGCTCGGAAACCATCCGCTGCACAGCACCTATCAAGAGATTTTAGCCGATATTCAGGTAGCTTTCAATATGCCGGGCGTGGAAGCTTACATTGCCCGAGGTGAAAAAAGTGTGGGCATTCAAGCGTTTGAGGGCAACCCATCGTTCATTATCATCGGGAATAATCATTTAGAAGAGAAATCGGTGTTTTATATGACGCCCCTCGAAATGCGATTTGCCCTAGGTGCTGAAATGGCGCATTTGTATTTTAAACATGCGCGCATTACCTCTCAAGATGTGTGGCAAGGCGCTTGGCAAAAAGGGAAAATCGTTCTCGATACCTTGCTGATGAGTACCGGAACGCTCCAAGCACTTTCAGGAGTACTAGGTAAAACTGCCACTTTAGGAAATTTACTACGCCGCACCGAGAAAATTAGCATGGTAGCAAGTACCGGCAACGAGTTGCTCAGTTGGTTGCGCGCTACGACCGAAACATATTCTAACCCGAAAGAGGAGCGAGAAATCTTACCGCAAGCCGAGCAACTTTTGGCTACATCAAGGTTATTGCAGCTCACCGCCGACCGCAGTGGCTTGCTTATGTGCGGGAACCTCCATGCCGTTATCCGTGCAATTTTTCTTACCCAACGTGCCTTTGTAGCAGAGCTGCCCGTGGTACAGCGCTATGGGCTTACTGAAGTAATCACTCGCCAAAACTCAGCAGGCGAGTACGTGTTTCAGCATTTGGCAATACGGCTAGCTTCTTTAATTTCTTTCTATCTTTCCGAAGAGTTCGACCAACTCGAACGACTATTATTTGCCAAAGAATAGCCAGCTTTTTTTCGTTGAAGAATCCTCTTCAAAAAAATAAAGCTGCCCCAAAAGAAACCCACACTTGTTGAGCAACTTCGAGGCAGCCTCTGAAAGCAAATCGTCTTCTTTCTTTATGGCTTCTTGTAGTACTTCATTGCTTCGGGGATGTACTCTTTCAGCTTGGCAATGCGCGTTTCGGGCGAAGGGTGCGTGGACAAAAACTCTGGCGGGCGTGCCCCCCCTACCGATGCCATACGCTCCCAAAAGCGAGGAGCTTCGTTCGGGTCATAGCCTGCCATCGCCATGAAAATCAGCCCTAGTTTATCGGCTTCGCTTTCATGCAAACGGCTGAAAGGAAGTAACACTCCTACCTGAGAGCCAACGCCATACGCTGCAAAAAGCATGGCTTGCGTTTCGGCGGGTTTATCTTGCATATACACCGAAAGAGCAACCTGCCCGGCTTGGGCGAGCAGACCTTGCGTCATACGTTCGTTGCCGTGGTCGGCAATGGCATGGGCAATTTCGTGCCCCATTACCACGGCAAGCCCGGTTTCATCTTGGGCGATGTCTAAAATACCCGTGTACACCACCACTTTCCCGCCGGGCATACACCACGCATTTACGGTAGGGTCGTCTACTAAATTAAATTCCCAATTGAAGCCTTCTAGGCGGTCAGACAAACCGTTTTGCGCCATGTAGGCTTCTACAGCTCGTTGGATTCGCGCTCCCGCATTTTTCACCATACGGGTTTGGGCTTGATTGGTAGAAAGCTTATTCTCATTCAAAAACTGAGAATAATTATCGTAGCTCAAGGAAAGCAGCGTTGAGCCAGGAATCAATGTGAGTTGTTTCCTGCCGGTAACGGGGACTGTGGTGCACCCTAACAACATGATGGCAGAAAGCACAGCGGTAATGACCCATTTTTTCATGATTTACAGCATTATCAGTTAAAAAATTAAAGTTCCACGTAACCTTATACGGCGTTTTAGTCGCCTACTTTTAGCACGAGTTTTCCTTGGTTTTCTCCTGTGAATAATTTCAGCAATACCTCGGGGAAACGTTCGATGCCTTCTTCAATATGTTCTTTGGTTTTGAGCTTGCCTTCTTGCAACCATTTCCCCATTTCTTGGGCGGCGCTCATGTAATCTTTGGCAAAGTCAAACACAATGAACCCTTCCATGCGGGCGCGTTTCACCAACAAGTTCAAATAATTCGACGGTCCGGGTGCCGGTTTTTCGTTGTTGTACTGAGAGATTGCTCCGCAAATCACCACGCGCGCTTTCATATTGATGTAGCGCAACGCCGTGTTAAGAGTTTCGCCTCCTACATTATCAAAATACACATCAACCCCGTTAGGACATGTTTTTCGGATTGCCTCGTTTAAATTCTCACTTTTATAATCAATTGCCGCATCGAACCCAAGTTCATCTTTCATGAATGCGCATTTTTCGGGGCCGCCGGCAATGCCTACTACGTGGCAACCTTTGATTTTGGCGATTTGCCCGACAATGCTTCCTACGGCACCAGCCCCTCCTGAAACAAGCACCGTATCGCCTTCTTTCGGTTCACCCACGCGAAGAAGTCCAAAATACGCCGTAAAGCCCGTCATCCCCAGCACGCTTAAGTACATTGGCAGCGGTACGATAGGTTGCACCGGAAAAAATCCTTTCCCATTGCTGATGACGTACTCTTGCACGCCGCCAATGCCATTTAGATAAGTCCCTACCGGGAATTGTTCATTTTTCGAAGCTACTACCTCCCCCACTGTGCCAGCGCGCATCACTTCGCCAATACCCACCGGAGGAAGGTATGAGGGCACATCACGAATCCAGCCGCGCATGGCAGGGTCTATTGAAATATATAGGTTGCGAAGTAGGAATTCGCCCTCTTGTAACTCGGGAACTTCGTGTTGTTCAATGCTCCAAGTACTTGGTTCAGGCATACCCGTGGGGCGTTCTGCTAATTTTACTTGTGTATTAATCATTTTATGAGTTGTTATAGATATTAGAAACCTTGAAAAGATACAAAATGAACTCATCCGTTTAGGGAAGCCCCCTGTTTTGCCGAAGAGCGCAGACGCCTCGCCCAATATTCGAGTCCGTACACTAAGGTAAAGCCTACCAATGCCATTGCCAAAGCCAACCCCAAAAGTGCTGGTTCCCCCGTAGTGGTTTCGTAGTGAAATGGGGAAACGTTTTCGTATATTTTATGCTTTTCGCTCAGCGATTGGGCTATGGTTTTCCATGGCCAAATTTTGTTGAGCGAGCCCACTAAAAACCCGATAAGGGCTGCTACGAGCAAATCGTGGTAGTGTTTGAACAACCATGTTAAAATCCGTGAGAAGGCAGCAAGCCCTACCAAACAGCCACCTGCAAAGGTGAGCACCGTGAGCAAACTTTGCTGAACGGTGGCAAAATCGGCATGTAACAACGCATCGACCAACTGTTTGATGGTGCCGATGACGGCTTGGTAAGCCCCCATGAGCAGTAAAATAAAGCTACCGGAAATTCCAGGTAAAATCATCGCGCAGATGGCTACCGCTCCACACACAAAAATATACCAAGGGGCAAGTACGGTATCGGCAGGGGTTTGCAAGGTG
>CAYMYI010000054.1:0-4109 GCA_964394585.1 uncultured Roseobacteraceae bacterium | reverse complement strand
GCCCGTACCTGCCGCTAAACTCAGCAGGGTTGCGCCGTTCCACCGTTGTAGTTGTTTTGCCACGAGCCACGCCGAAGCGATGATTAGTCCAAAAAAGAACGCCCATAATACAATCGGATAGTTTTCGAGCAAATAGAGAATCAGCCGCGCCAATGATAGAATGGAGGTGGCAATGCCTGCAAACAGCACAAGTAAGAACGTGCCGTTAATCTGTCGCCAAAAAGCAGCCAACTGCCCTTGAAACAATAATCGAAATGCATGGAAATTCACCGATTTGATGGAAGTCAGCAGTTCTTCATAGATTCCGGAAATGAAGGCAATGGTTCCCCCTGATACGCCGGGGACTACATCGGCGGCTCCCATGGCTACTCCTTTTAGAAACAGCAGAACACGATTTTTCATAAGCAAGTGTCAATTTTTTTCCAATGTTAGTTGATAACTCGATCAGAGGCAAAAAAAGCCCCCGTTGGAACCGTTTTTGGCTGCAATACCTTAACCGTTTCCACCGTCCCTTTTTTCATCTATCATTTTATATAAACTCTATCAGAAAGGAATGGAAGAAACCCGCTACGAAACGGCGGAGAGATGCCCTAAAAAGGGGCTAAATGTGGTAGAAATTACCGAGCTTTCGCTAGAAGAGGTGCAACGCATTGCCGAGCGTTTAGGAAAATAGGGCAGCTACCTCCTTCCCTCCCCCAACACAAACTTGTACGGTATTTCACAAAGTTGCAAAGGAACACTCTTAAACTGTAAAGGATAGATAGAAAAATGAGGCTTCGCCTGAGCCGTGTACCAACAACCAATTTTATTAACGAAAAGAACCACAATGTCTTTTCTAACCCTATCGCATACTTTTCTGCATTGTTATATTGGTCATGTGGCGTATAAAAGTTGTACTTTTGTGTATTATCCTATTACACAGCTTCTATGAAATACATCACCGACCTTGCCCAACTCGACCCCAGCGGTACATATACCTATGCCGATTACCTTACTTGGCGCTTCGAGCAAAGCGTGGAGCTAATCAAGGGTAAAATCTTCACCATGGCGCCTGCGCCGAGTAGGAAGCATCAAAACATCTCCTTCAACTTAGGAGGAATTTTTTACAACTATCTTGGAAGAAAAACCTGTAAAGCGTTCTCCGCCCCCTTCGATGTGCGGCTTTTAGATAAAAGGAAGTCGAACAAAGCCAACCAAGACGTTTATACGGTGGTACAGCCCGATATTTGTGTTATCTGCGATAAAAACAAGCTCGACGAGCGTGGCTGCATCGGTGCGCCAGACCTAATTATCGAAATCCTTTCGCCGGGTAACTCTAAAAAGGAAATGAAAACTAAATATGCCCTCTATGAAGAGTGTGGCGTAAAAGAATATTGGATTATCTTTCCCTCTGAACAGGTTATACAGCAGTTCATTTTAAACGAACAAGGAAAATACGAGCTAAAAAATAGTTTTGCCGAAGACGAGCTGTTCAACGCTCACATTTTCCCCGATTTGCAAATCGACTTAGCCGAAGTTTTTGAAGGCGATGACCTGTAACACACTAACATGCATCATCAGCAAATATTCATCTATATATCAGTAACATAGAATCATAGCCCACGAATTAACTCATGGGCTATGACACACATTACACATTCAATGTAACCTCGTATCAGGAAGCACGTTGGAGGTTTAGCACTGTGTGCTCCTACCAATCGGGTTTACCATCATCTTGCTTTTTCTTACTCTTTTTCTGTAGCTGTTGGTAGTACTGAATTTCTTGGTTGCGCAGGGCATTCAAAATCATTTCTGCCTTTTCTTTTGACATCTTTATTTCTTCCATGCGCTGCTGCTGCATTTGCTGTTGTTGCTTCTGCTTTTCTTCTTCCGATTGTTGCGCTTCTTTTTCCTGTTGCTGCTGTTGTTGTTCTTGTTCTTTTTCCTCTTCCTGCTCACCTTCTTGCGATTGCTGCTGCTGATCTTGTTGTTCCTCGTCTTGTTCTTGCTGTTGCTGGTTTTGCTCTTGCTGGTCTTGATTCTGCTGATCTTGGTTCTGCTCCTGGTCTTGTTGGTCTTGTTCCTCTTTATTTTCGTCTTGTTGCTGCTTGTCCTGATCTTTCTGTTTTTCTTGTTCTTCTTCCATCAATCGCTTGAGCAACTCGTAGTTGTGGCGTGCTTCTTCGTTAGAAGGGTCTTCTTTCAAGGCTTGTTTAAACGCTTCCAGTGCCTCTTCGTTTTTCTTTTGTTGCGCACTGAGCACCCCTAGTTGCTGATGCGCTACGGAACGAACCCATGGTTGGGCATCTTCTTTTCGCCCCACCTCCGCATAGAGGTTTTGTGCTTTTTCCGCTTCGTTGGTTCGGTAGTAGCTATGGGCTAAGTTGAGCAAAATTTCTGGCTCGCGCACATTGAGCGAATCGGCTAAAAGGCTGTACAAGGCGGCTGCTTTTTCAAAATTTTCTGCTTTAAACGCCTTTTCCGCTTCGGTTTTGTATTTATTGATTTTGGCGATTTCATCAATGGGAGAAACCGCCAGCCAAAGGCTTCCTAAGATCGATAATAGTATTTTAAGTATCATATTAGGTATCATAATTCAGAGGTGAATGCTTCTGCAGTTGGAACTGAAAAATGGCGTTTTTTGCGCCCAAATATTCAGAGTTTAACAATTTTAACGGTGATTAACACATCGGTTACCATTAAGACTATAGCGATTAACAAGAAGTAGTAATATTTATTAGCGGCAACATCGACCTGCCGAGCATCGCGGAACTCTCCTTCTAGTTTTTCAATCGATTCTATCATGCGACTCACATCGTTGGTGCGGTCGCTTAGTTCGAAGTACTGCCCACCGGTAATATCCGAGAGCTTCTGCAATGCATTGGAATTCAGTGTACTGATTACATCATTTCCTTGCTCATCGCGTTTAAAGCGATACCCCGAAGGGATTTTGCTGCCTTTTTCCGTGCCCACCCCCAAGGTGAACAGGCGGATACCGGTTTCCTTCACTTCAGAAGCGATGGAAGCAGTTTCATCGCCAAAGTCTTCCCCATCGCTTACTAACAAAATAATCTTCGATTGTTGCTTCTGCGCAGCCGCTTCGTTTTGTTCCGTATGTTTCATGAGCGCCATGCGCAGTGCCGGGGCGAAATCGGTACCCGAATTCGACACCAAGTTGGTATTGAGCGTTTCGATAAACAACATGAGGGCGTTGTTGTCGTAAGTGAGGGGGCATTGCAAAAATGCGTCAGAAGAAAATACGATAAGCCCAATGCGATCGGCACTGAAGGCAGTTACCACCTTTTTCAGTTCGAATTTTACTTTTTCAAGGCGTGAAGGCTGAATATCAAAAGCATCCATGGAGTTCGATAAATCTACTAACAAGTAGATATCTTTCCCGACAGCACGCACTTCTTTTTTCATTTCTCCAAAAGAAGGTCCTAAAAGGGCTACAATAAAAAGCGCGAAGTAGGCACTTCGGAGGAGTAATTTCCACAAAAAGGCGTTTGAATGGGTATGCATCCGGCGGCTAATACGGAAGGTTCGCCATAGGAAAACTAAATACGCACATATAAATAACCCAATCAAGGAAAGTTCAAGAGTACTAAACGTGTATAGCATAGGAATGATGCGATTGACTTTTTGGAGAATAACCGCCTAACGGCTGATACTGCAAGTTAGGCGAGGAGAGTGAAAACTGGGGAGGTTTTGAGAAAAATTATGATTTTAGTACACTGATAATCAGGGTTTTACAATCATTTCTTTTAACAATATTTAGTAAAAGTAAAATTTAATTTGCGTATTAAAAATAAGATATCATATCTTTGCACCGCATTTGGGAAAACAACCCAATTAGCTGACCAATGCTTCAGGAGAGTTGCCTGAGTGGTTAAAGGAGCGGTTTGCTAAACCGTCATCGGGAAACCGATGCGTGGGTTCGAATCCCACACTCTCCGCACAAATAGATTCGGGGTGTAGCGCAGCCCGGTTAGCGCACCTGGTTTGGGACCAGGGGGTCGCAGGTTCGAATCCTGCCACCCCGACATCTTTTATGATATTGAGAAGCCGGGTCTCGTAGCTCAACTGGATAGAGCAACTGCCTTCTAAGCAGTAGGTTCCAGGTTCGAGTC
>CAYMYI010000053.1:14973-26559 GCA_964394585.1 uncultured Roseobacteraceae bacterium | reverse complement strand
ATTTTACACTTAAATTTAATAAAAATTTGGTGTCCTAATTTTCGGGAGATGACAACACTATACTTTGATGGACTTTTCACTTAGCAACTTATAATACTGATCAGCTTCCTTCAGCAAAGGCTGTAAATACTTTGGAAAATCTTTAGTTGATTTTTGTACATAAGGCATAAACCCCGAAGACTTATGCACATTGTGGTACCAAAAAGGAGCCCAAGGTCCATCTTCCGGTATACCGCCTATATCCCATGAAAGCATGTCATTTGAGAAGCTAATGTTTAGCTCATCGCAAATTTTATTCAAAGCTTTTCTAGGATTTTCCAATAAAGTTTTCGAATCTAAAATGATTGCTGATTTACCATACTCCAAAATTTTCTCATATAAAAACACCTGTTGCTCCAAAGCCGTATCTAGTAATTTAGGATACTCTACTTGATTAATTAAGGATAACAACATTTGCATAGGGTCTCGAATTAAGAAAAGACTATCTACATAACGTAAATAGTCTATATCCATATTAATATGATGATGTGCCATATTTTTAATAAAGGTTATGGGTTTACCATAATCTTTAAATACATATTGATTAATTGCCTCATTTACATTAGCAACTAATAAATGTTGATATTCATTTTGATGGGGATGTTGTACTTTTGTATTTTTCAAATAATGTCCATACAAGGGCTCATCCACTACTTTAATATCAGGATGTTGAGCAAAGGCATACATCAAGGCAGTAGACACATTCCGAGGTCCAGATAGTAAGTTAATGATTTTTCGCTGCATCATTCAGAAAATAAGTCTTACGAAAAAAGGCAACTTGTTTTTAAGTTGCCTTTTATTTAAGAAAGAAAATGTATTTTATATTGATTCTTTTATCTACTGAAACCTAAAACTGCTGCGCCACAATAGCTTTTTGAATCTTTGTAAGTAAAACTTAAATAGTATATTCCTGTGGAACGACATTTATATGTCCAACTTGGCATATACTTATTATTGTAGAAACTGCTAACTAATTTATTTCGCTTTGAATCGTATAAAGTACCTATCAGCCCGTATGCATTTCCATCTTTACTTACAATATTAATTTGGTAGTTGGTATCCTTACTAAATACACATGTATATTCTACTTTCTTTCGTGTTCCTCCTCTGAAATCAATTCTATAACTTTTTGAAAATTGAAATCCTTGTGATAATTCACGCATCGCACGATTAATGTACAATTCGGCATTACATTGAGCATTAGCTGTTTCTGCAATAAAAAAGAATGCCAAACTCGAGATTACTAACAAAATACGTTTCATATATATAAATTTTTAATCTTCGAAATTTAAACTAAAAAACTTTCAATGTAAAATTACCGAATCAACTTATTTCTGATTGATTTCGTCAAGCTAGTAATAGTTTCTACGTCTGCATCTGTAATTTTAACAGTACTGGTTGTGTTATCTACAACGATTAATTGACCATCAGGTCCTTCTTGAGTAGTTGCAGGTGCATATACTGTTTCAATTTCAATCTGATCATATACTTGTTGTAAAGCAGTAAGATCATCGATAAGTCCTCTAAAGTTTGGTTTAGATTTGTATACATCTAATACTAAAAGAATTTTATCAAGCACGATTTTTTGTTCCCCTATTTTCTCCTTAAGCAGTTGATTATCATTACCTTCATGAACTAAACAGGTCAGATAAACGGCTTCAATCCATCCTCCTGTAAGAATCAAAATTGACAAGTGTTCTCTTTTCTGTTGACGTAAATGATAATTGATCTGATTGAAATTACTTGTTGTTTCTACCAATAAGGAATCTAAATTATCAGAACTATCGGCTAAACGTTTCATGGTTGCGTAATCAAAAAACTCTCCTATGCTAAGGCCATCAGCTAAATCTCTCACCGAATTTAAATATTTGAGTGCATCTTGGTTTTTACCATAAATATTGGCATAGCCTAAATCGGTGCCATAAATTCCTAAATTAATAGCTTTGCTGTAATTCGTAGTGTAGCTATCTGAATTGCCTGCATCATTCAATACACTAGCTTTATAGGTAGGATCAATCTCTTGTATAAGCATTGAAATTTCTAATGGTGAAGGGATTGCCTGAAGGATATCAGTTACCAATTCATCATTAATACCGGGTTGCTCTACAACTCCTGTTTCTTCCTCTGTTGTTGTTGTTTCTTCAGTTGAAGCATTATTATCTCCACAGCCCAACAACAATAATAAGGTTACGATACTTAAATATAACTTTTTCATAATAATTAAATAGCTCAAAGGTTGATGTTTCAATTTATTAAACGGACGTTCTTGATTTAAATTATCAAATCTTGAACCTTATTACTCCTTATAGTTATTTCTTTGTTCCAAAATTACTTAAGACTCTAATCAATTTTGCTAAGAGTTCATAATATAAAGTAATGTATAAGACTAACGTCATAAACCAAATGACAAGAATATTGAATACATATGTGTTGATATGTTTCCCTACAAAGTGCTTTTTAGGGGCAAAAAAGTGTGTTCGGTAATTAAATGCCCCTGTATTGATATCAGGCAGATGATATACTGGATCAATAATTTGAATAAATTCATTATTGTGTAATGAAATCATTTCTTCTGCATTTTTTGCTTTCAGCAAATCAGCTAAACTTTCGTTGAAGTACTCATCTTGGTAGTCTCGAACACTAATGCCAGATTCATCAAGTTGCTCTTGAAGTACATATATCACAGAGTCTCTACTTTCTGAAGCTCGATTCGCTTCTAAGTTATAATAGTTCTTAGCTTTTTCTAAATGGTCTAAAATGGCATATGCAGCTTCTATAGTGTATTTCTCAAGTGTCAATACATGCTTATCAAAGCCCTCTGCTATTTCAACGGTGTAATAATCTTCCTGAAACTCAGTAGTGAGCAGATTTATTCTTTGGTGAAGTTCTGTCCTTATAGAATCATTCTGTTCTTGATTGAGGAGCGTTAATGTAGCATTCACCACTTTTTCCATTTCAGGATACCAAAATGAACGACGGTAGTTGTTAGTACTTTCTATGATTTCAATATCAAATAGATACTTCTGATAATCGTTAGTGCGAAACTGCTCTACAGCTATTGCTTCGTAGCCCCATCGAGAGGCGATGATATCTGCCACCAATGGAACAGTACCTCTATCACTAATGGTATTATTTAATTTATCAAAATCGAAAATTAATCCGCTCAGCACCATTTGTGGAATCAGCAAAATAGGGATGAGAATATATACAGTTACTGCCGAGTTAAATGCTGAAGAGATGTTCAACCCTAATACATTTGCATGACACGAAATGGAGAACAAGACTAACCAATACATAAAATTCAAGCCCTGTATATCCAATATAGTATTACCAATTAGGACGAACGTTAACGTTTGAACTGCAGAAAGAACAAATAAGATGATGAGCTTAGAAATTAGATAACTACTACGACTAAGGTTCAAAAATGCCTCTCGTTTCAGAATCTTCCGGTCACTAATAATCTCCTCTGCGCTTACTGTTAAACCCATAAACAGTGCCACCAAAATTGCAATTAGAATGTATGCGGGAATGTTGTCATTGTGTCGAAACACATACTCTGCATCATAATCTAATCGGTAGCGAATTATGAGTGATAGTAATAATGCTAAAAGAGGTGCTTCTAAAAGATTGATGAATAGATATTGCTTATCACTAACTTTTGAAAGAAAATCGCGAGTTGTGAAAATCACCGTTTGCATAATACGTGAAGGAACTCTCAACGTTTTAGGCGGTTCTTCATTCACATCATCGATTTTATCCATCTTGAAACTTTCAAGATACAATTCATGCCACTCTACGGGGGTTACTCTTCGCTTATCGGTAAAATCCCCATATTCATCCACAACTCGGGCTTCGATAATATTAAAAATTTGCTCAGGGTTTACGTTACCACAAGTGGGACACTGTCCTGTTTCATTATCTACTTGATGCGCTGCCGACTTGAAATAAATTACAGCCTCAATGGGATTTCCATAAAAGATAGGATATCCACCGGTATCCATGATGAACATCTTATCAAACATCTTATAGATATCTGATGATGGCTGGTGTATCACCACAAAAATCAACTTCCCTTTAAAAGAAAGTTCTTTCAATAAATCGATTACATTTTCTGAGTCGCGAGAAGATAACCCTGAAGTGGGTTCATCTACAAACAGAACAGCAGGTTCGCGGATTAATTCTAACGCGATATTTAAACGCTTTCTTTGACCTCCACTAATCTTTTTGTTTAATGGACTACCTACTTTCAGGTGCGCGATCCGATCTAAGCCTAGGCTTGCCAATACGTTATTAACTTTTACAGTAATTTCTTCTTCACTTAAGTCTTTGAAACAGAGTTTAGCATTGTAATACAAATTCTGAAAGACTGTGAGTTCTTCAATAAGTAAATCGTCTTGAGAGATGTACCCAATAACACCTTCTATATTCTCTTTCTCTCGGAAAATATCATATCCATTAATCAAAACCGTGCCTTTAGAAGGAACTTCTAAACCTGCCAACACATTGAGCAGAGTGGTTTTACCTGCACCACTTGCCCCCATAATTCCAATTAAACTACCCGGACCTTCGCTGACTGACACATTACGCAAACCAATATGTCCATTGGGGAACTGAAATTCTAAGTTAATAGCGTTGAACGAAATATTTTCGAAACTCAAATCACTGTTATACTTATTAACTAAGTCAGCGTAATAGAGGGGGGCACCTTTAGGTGTCTTGAAAATACTACCAGGGGCGAATTGGATGATACTATCTTTTTTAATCAGCTGATTATTAAGGTATACCTCGTCTACACCTGTATACTTACAGAAGTATAAGCCTACACTTTTCATGCGCATGAAGATGATTTCTCCATCTAACAAGCCCGAATCAATAAACTTAATCTTACTGCCATCAGGAGGGCGCTCATCATCAAAAATCAGAATATCTTCGTGGTCAATTTTAGAAGAGTGAGTTTCTGTAACAAAGTTTTCGACAAGCGGGTAATCTTCTTTTAGGTTAAATACCTCAGCTACAGTCTTAATGATTGCCATTCGCTGCTCCGTAAAGGAACGATCAGAAGCTAGCATTTCCAGCAACTTAATAAGTACAATGGCTTTCTGTTTTTGATTGAGTGTTTTATTGATTTTTCTACAAATCCCTAAAATTCGAACCGAATCGCGAACTTTAGTTAAGTCTTTCTTCTTTTTTTTCTTATCAGCATCAGAAATTTCATCTTCTTCCTGCCCCCAACCAGCGCTTTCATCATACTCAGCTATGTAGAGTTTGGCGGTTTTCTGGTCGAGCTCTTGATTAAAGTAGTTGATTACGAACTTTCGTTCCCCTTCAGTTACTCCTCCATCTTGCTTTGAGATGATGGCGAACAATTGCGTAAGTGCCTTTAGAATTTCTTCACTCATAAGATTTTCGTAAACATATAGGCGAAATTGCCTAAGGTTTTAGGTGCTTTTTTTACGCTGTAATAACGAAAAAGATAAAGTCTTATTTGAGAAAAATTATTTTCTTTCTCAACTAAGACTTTAGTCTCACTAAAGAAAATACCCCTTAGTAAGTTTTGAACTCAAAAGGAACCTCTACCAAATCTGAGAACTCTTCACCTGCTTCTTCCATGTCTTCATCATCTTCATGAAAGTGCCAAACTACTTTGGTTCCTTCGATTTCCTCAAGTTGAGAAAGAACATCAAGAATCAACTTTGAAGAAGCTGTGTTGAAGTACTCCAGCTTGAACATGAACACAGTTTCGGGATTTGGGTCGTTTTGATAGGCTCTGAGCCAATCTAAGACTGGCTGAAAAAACTCAGCGGAGTCTTCAGGTAACGATCGCCCGGAAATCTCAAAAATTCCGTTGTTCTTATCCAAGATGATTTTTGGAGTATCCTCTGTGCCTTCTAAATTTAAAATATTCATTTTTCCTGATTTTGTTTTCTTGGAATAGTGGTTTTTAATGAGAAAAAGGTATACGTATCATTGATGGCTTCAAAATCAAACTTGAGTTTGTTCCCCGACTTACGGGCCATATCAATAAACCCTAGACCGGCACCACCTTTATCTGATATCTTACCATTTTTGATTTGATCCTTATAAAGAAGTTTTAAACCTGCTTTATCAAGTTGGTTAATCGTATCTAGTCTGCGTGTGATGTCCGGAACTTTCTCCGTTAACATCGGATTCCCGGAAGTTATGATATACTCGTTATCTAACTTTCCAATCATAAAGATAGCTCTATTTGCAAAATTGTGTCCTTCTGTTTCCATCCTTTCGGCGTGCTTACATATATTTTGTAAGCATTCTACCATGATGTTGAAAACTTTCCGTTTCACACTTCCATCTTCGTTATAAGTATCCATGTTGCGCTCAGTCATTGAAAGCACAGACTTTGTGATTTCTTGTGTGAACTCTCCCTCATAAACTAAAATGAGGTTTTGTTCTAACATGGTCTTATGCAACTCGTATACATACTTCATATTGTGGGGGCAATCTGCTGATAAGAAAATAAGTTTACCTGATATATATCGATACCCTTATTTAGGGGCGAAAATTATAACTTTTTTAATCAATAAACAATGAAAGTATATACTATTAGAACTTTATCCCAATCATTAATACATCATCGGTTTGTTTGCGATCTCCTTTCCAGTTCTCGAAGGCATCTTCAATAATATGGTGCATCTCTTGCATGTTTTGTGAATTACTGTTTTGTATGATTTCACGAATTTGCCGTGGGGCAAACTTTTTATTGCTAGGGCCTCCAAACTGATCGGGCAATCCATCAGAGAACATATAGATTTCATCGTCAGGCTCTAATTCAATATGATGAGTTGTGAACGATGTACGATTTTTATACTTTCCTCCTCCGATTGGGAATTTATCTCCTCTATACTGCAATAGTTCATCTTTCCTTTTAAAATATAAAGGTCTGTTTGCCCCAGCATATTGTAAAGTGTGCTTCTTTAAATTGATTTTAGAGAGAGATATATCCATACCATCGCGCGTTTGTGAGTTAGCAGTATCTTGCTTTAAGGTTTTGGTTACACCTTCATTGAGAGAATCGAGAATAGAACCCACTTCAGAGATTTTCCTTGAATTTACAATATCATTCAAAATGAAGTAGCCTATTAATGAAATGAGTGCACCTGGCACTCCATGACCTGTACAATCAACCACGGCAAAGTAAATATCTTCTCCGTTTTTCAAGAACCAAGGGAAATCACCACTTACCACATCACGCGGGCGGTAGAAAATAAATGAATTTGGCAGAGTACTTTTGATTACTTCGTAATTGGGTAAGATGGCACTTTGAATCCGCTTTGCATAATTGATACTTTCCGTAATCTTCTTGTTGTTAGAGCGTATTTCCATCTCAATTTTCTTACTCTCTGTAATATCGTGCGATACAATCAATACTGACTCTAACTTTTCTTCTTCGTTAAACTCAGGAATTGCGTTTACTTGCATAATCCGCTCTCCTTGTAGAGAAGGAAACTCCATTTCCATTGATATTTTCGCTTGGTCATCCTTTACTTTATCCAAAACTTTTGACCAAGTATCAATAATTTCTACATCGAGCTGAACTTCTTTTAAGTGTTTTGCCAAGAAATGATTAGGCGCTTTGCCAGTGAGATTCTGAATGATAGGATTGATATAGAAAAAGACCCCTTCTGAATTCACACGAGTAATTAAATCGGGAGAGTTTTCTGAAAGTGCTTGCATTTGGCTACGCATTCTTTCTTCACGTTCGGCACGCCTGCGTTCGGTGATATTGCGAGAGTTTACAACAATACCACTGATGGCAGAATCTGAGAGTAAATTTGTTCCGGTAGCCTCTAACCAAACGGTTTCATTGTTCTTTTTGCGGTATTCGTATTGAATATTTTGCCGTTCATTTGGGTTTTGGATCAGATTTTCAAAGAAATCTTTAAATACGTTAGCAGATTCAGGATGAACATTTACAATATCATTGATTCCTATCATCTCATCTTGTGTGTACCCCAAAATAGGCTCTATAGAAGGGCTCACATAACGTATTTTACCATTTTTTTCATAAATAGTGATTACTTCAGAAGCATTTTCTAACAATACTTGCAATCGTTTTTGACTACGATTCACCTCCAAAATTTGATCTTCTAACCGAGTGTTGGTTCGAGTCAATTCTTCTTGAGTTGCCTCCATTTCTTCGGCATTCTGGCGTAATATCTCTTGTTGCAACTGTAGCTCTTCGCTCATTTGCTGCGACTCTTGTAGAAGGCGTACCGTACGTTCGTTCACTTTGATGTTAAAGATGGTTCGGGCAATAATTACGCTGATTTCCTCGACAAACGATACATGCGTAGAAGTAAACTGCTCAAATCCTGCAAACTCTAACACGCCAAAAACTTTTTCATCGGTAATAAGAGGCACAAACAACAAACATGTTGGGCGTTGGTCGCCAAGTATCCCCGAGGTAATCGTTACATAATTCTCAGGAATTTCCGTACGAAGAATTGTATCTTGCTCTATGGCGCACTGCCCAACCAAACCCTCTGCAAACTTGAATTTTGCTTGTAAATATTTCTTCTTGTGATAAGCATAGCTTGCTTTCATTTCCAAATAAGCTTCAGACGTTGCCTCGTCGTCGTCGTCGGTAGTTACATAAAACGCTCCCTGAACAGCTTGAATCTTTTCTGTAATAAAGCTTATAATTTCATCCCCTAATTCTTCGAGGTTATTGTGTAATCGAAGAATCTGACCAATTTCAGCTACCCCAGATACAATCCAATTTCGTTCTCTATCCTTCTTATCCGCTCCCTGAATGCTATCACGCATAGTAAGAAGCGCATTTCCAAGGGTATCATCTTCACTCATGGGGGTAAAATCCGCATCGTAATTTCCTTCTCCGATTTGATGCGCAAAGTTTGCCGTTCTACGCAACGCACTTACTAGCTCTTGTACAGCCACTGCCATCTCTCCGATTTCATCTTTACCCTCAATTTGGTTGCTTTCCGGTAGAATCCCCTTCGATACCAAATTCAAACGATTCTTTAACGAAAGAATAGGATTAATAAGAAAACGAGAGAAAATTGTTGAAATCAACAAAGACAAAAATACGATTACACTACCCGAAATTAGGAAAGTATACAGAAGCCCATCAAGGCTTGCTGTAACTTCTTCCTCATCAATTTTTACTACAAGACCCCAGTTTACCGGCTTTATATGGTTCCAATACGATAAGGTTTTCTTATCACGGTAGTCAATATCTTGCGCAAAGTCCGGAGGAATTGCCTGTGCGGCTTTCTGCACCGATATCATCTTGTCACCGATGATAACTTTTTGGGTTAGAATTGTAGCGTCAGAGTTGCGTAGTGGGCTTATGATATTTACAATTCTGCCCGAAAGCTTACAAAGCAATATTTCACCGGTTTCTCCTAAGCCTGTAGTAGCCTCAATAAGCGGATAAATTTTTTGAGAGAGATTGAACGCAATGATGATATAATATTGGGCTACTTCTTCTTCAGTAAGGAAAACGGGAGCCGCTATATGCATGTACCCTTGATTGTTATATCGAAAAGGTTCTCCATAGTACACCGCTTGCCCTTGTGCAGATTGTAATAGTTTTTCAAGGTTACGGTATGAATTTCCTACGATTACATCGTTCTGGTTTTTATCGTTTCGGTACAGCACTTTCCCTTGAATATCTGTAACGAATATGTTGGAGTATTGGCTTAAACTCTGAATAGGAATCAGAATTCTATCAAGCTGCTGATTCAATAGAGTGTAGAGCGAATCGTTCCAAGTAAGTAAGTTTCCGGTGCTATCAGTTGGGGTTAGTGCTTGCTTGATTTGCCGATTGCCGACCATATAGTTAATATCTTGCTCTGTTTGCCGAAAAACTGAGCTAATTTGGCTGGCTTTTGTGGCGCTAATCATGCTAAAACTTTCGGCATAGCGCTCATTTACGGAATTCTTACTTTGTGTATAAGAAAGATAACTTATGGCAAAAACAGAAAGAAATACTACAGCAAGTAGTAAAATCGTGATTTTCGTTCCTATTTTTATGTTAGTGAGCATGCTAAATCTTTCTACTTCTTACTTGCTAATAGTGGTTTGTACGAGTGCTTCAAGAATTAACTCTGATACTGCTTCTAGGTAATCAACATCGATTTGTGTAAATGCACGAAAAGATGCTATCTCCATGACCCCAACTAAATTCCCATCTTGTAACAAAGGTAAAGCTATCAAATTTTTAGGGGATGCACTCCCTAAACCAGAGGCTACTTGTACATACTCCTCCGGAATATTGCTGAAAATAGTAGTTTTTTGCGACTTTGCTACCTGACCAACTAACCCTTCGCCGAACTCGTATGTTAGTGTTTCACTTTCTGGAAGAAAAAACGCGTACCCCACTATAAACTGTAGTTGCTTTGGCGTTTGAGTATGGTCTGCTTTATATATAGCACCAATGGCGGCATCGAGCTGATTACATATTTCTGCAAATGCTTTTTCCGTAAATGCGTGGGGGGTTTCGCGTGGAATAGCTCCTATTACATTCCGCGTTTTTTCAATGTTTTGTTGCAATATCGTAGCAGTATCTTCTTCGGCGGTTCCTTCAGCTTCCTTTCGAGTTACTTCCCTTTCTACATACACAATATTTTCTCCTCGGCTGCTAATAGCGCTTGTAGAAAGGGTAAAAATGATAAGTAGTACAAGTAATAAATCAACTCCTAAGCTTATGTAGACTGGAATAGCCTCTTTTTCGGCTCGCTGCACTTTGGCGTTTTCAGTAATATCTACGGAAAGCAAGATATCCGACGGCAGCGAAATCACTTCTACTGCGGTATAGCTAGTTGCCAAAATGAAGAGAATAACCAAAATTATACTTAGGTTGCGGTTCAGTTTCATTAATCTTTATAGAGTTTATCCAATTCTAGAATAAATTTAATGATATCATCTGTAACGAGTGAATAATCAATTTCTGTAAAGTTCTTTGCCGCAGTCGGCATTGTATTAATCATACTTTCGGTCGGGTCTTGGATGATGGTCGTCCCCCCAAGTTGTTTGATTCTTCCCATGCCATAGGCGCCATCGCGGTTAGCCCCTGAAAGTAAAATCCCAATTAATTTATCGCGATATGCATATGCTGCCGTCTCAAAGGTTACGTCAATCGCCGGACGCGAATTATTGATAAGCTCTTCTGTAGAAAGTGATATTGAGTTCCCTAATTCGATTCCCATGTGATAGTTTGCAGGCGCTAAATATACAAACCCTCGTTTAATCGACTCCTTATCTACAGGCTCTACCACTGTTTTGTTACTTTTAATTGAAAGTGCTTCTACAAAGCCATGACGCACATGCTTTAAACGATGCAGACATAAGAATATTGGTAAAGGAAACTTTTTTGGAATGCTCGCTAACATGCGGGTGATGGGCTGAAAACTGCCAGCAGAACCGCCTATCACAATAGCTTTATATTTATTAGAGAGGGCAAAATCAGTCATACACGGGCGAATATCGGGTTGTAAAAGCAAGGATTTTCCATGAAACAACGAGGACAACACTGCCGCGTCAGTCTTT
>CAYMYI010000053.1:0-14963 GCA_964394585.1 uncultured Roseobacteraceae bacterium | reverse complement strand
CTTCGTTATTTACAACGATGAACTTATTGGCTACATCGCACCAAATCAACGACTCTTTAGAACCTATAGCAAGGTAGCCATACTTAAATAAACTTTCATGAAGCTTATATAGTACATCGTTTTGTAAGGTTTGGTTAAAATAAATCATCACATTGCGGCAGAGCACTAAATCAAATTTTGAGAAAACCCCTCCTTGTACTAAGTCGTGCTTGCGAAACGATACACGTTGAGTGAGCTCCGGGTTGATAATAGCAAATCCATTCTGCTCAGTAAAATAATCTTTAATGCTTCTGCTTCCTTCAAAACGCTCGTAGTTTTTCTCGTTAAGCTCCATATTTTTGATATTGATAGCTCCTTTCTGCGCTTTCGAAATGATGGCATCGTCGATATCGGTAGCTACAAGCGTCGCATGCTCTAAAATATCCATTTCTTTCAGCAGAATTGCCATCGAAAAAACTTCCTCGCCTGAGGAACAGCCCGCGTGCCAAATGCTGATTTTATTATGGTTTAGTAGAATGTTCGGTATAATTTGATCGCGAAGCGCTTTCCAAAATGTAGGATCACGGAACATTTCGGTAACATTCACCGTGATTTCCGAAACGAATTCGTTAAAAAAAGCAGGCGAGCTTTTCAGTTTATCTAACAGTGCTTCTACCGACTTAAACTTATATAGTTCGATAACCCGCTTCACTCTACGCTTGAACGACGACATCGCATAATCCGTGAAATCGTAGTCGTACTTTTCTTTGATAAGCTGCGTTAGCTTGCGTAAATCGGTAATTTCAATTTCTTCCATGAAACTGACGAATGATTGGTGGATAATGAAAAGAAAATGGCTTTCATGCTGTGTTTGCTAAAAACTACAGGATAACCACTCAATAAATGTAGCAGATTATACCCATGAAACTAACCGAATACCGTTTTTTTTTCATATTCAGGTAAAAGTTGCTACAAAGAACTGATGTGTTGATGAAAATCACCATTAGAGATAATAGGGTAACGGTACTCCAACGCTTTTCCTACATATGCTAAAGCGGTATGATAGTGTCCTTTTACACAAACTTGTACATGTTCTCTTGTGTAGCTACTCCCCTCGTAGGCATCTAAATTCATTGAAAAATCGTTGAGGGGGGTGCTTGGTGATAGGTACGCTAACTCTCCCCATATTTTCTCGGTGCTATTGGGCAAATAGACTGCTATCGGATAGCGGAAAGCATCTTCTACTAAGTACAATTTGCCATGTATATATCCTTTTTCCACTTGAATGGCGTATCGTCTTACGTAGTTAGCCATTGGGTTTTGAAATACACTCATCAACGTACCATATACAAATAAAGGATGATGCTCCATAGCCGCGCAGAAAAGTAATATCTTTGATATGCTTGTAAGTTATTGAAAATAGCACAGTACTTTATACCCCTATCACACTAAAATTTGTATGATTATGATTCGTAAAACCATGCTGATTCTCTTGCTATTAGCCATTGCTTTGGGAGTATATGTTTTCCGTAGTTCTCTGTTTTACTCCTATTTTGCAGAAGCCTCGCCCGAAACTATTCAAAAAAGTGAGGTAACAGTAATTGCGCATAGGGGTGCTTCGGGTCATGCGCCGGAAAATACGCTATCGGCAATTAAAAAAGCCATCGAAATGCAAGCGGATCGCATTGAAATTGATATTCATCTTACTAAAGATGGGGAGGTTATCGTGTTCCACGATGCTACACTCGACCGAACGACCAACGTGAGTGGCCGCCTTGATGAAACCCTTTGGGCGGATATGGCATTGCTTGATGCCGGGAGCTGGTTTGATGAAGCCTTTGCCGGGGAGCCAATCCCGCGCCTTGTGGATGTATTAGAACTTATGCAACTATATCGCGACTCGCTACAGCTCAATGTAGAGTTGCTGGTGGAGATTAAAAACAATTCAGAAGGCGCCGTTTACCCAACACTTGCTCAAAAAACCATTGATTTACTGGCTGTATACGATAATTCCCAAAACCCTTGGTGTATTGTGCAAGCATTCAATTCTAGCTATTTAGAAGAAGTGAGAGAATATCTAGCCGCCAAGCAAATTTCTTATAATCCTGAGTTGCAAAAACTGATTTTCACCGACTTTTCTCCGTTCCCTGCCTATATCGATTTTACCTACCGATGGGGCTATGCCCATTTTACCAATGAGCCCTATACGGCTGTAAACCCCTACTACCGCTCTCTTACTAAAGGAAAAGTAGAAGCTGCTCACAAACGGGGTAAGCAAGTAAATACTTACACAGTAAACGAAGTTGAGGATATGAAAAAACTCATTGAGATGGGAGTCGATGGAATCATCACTAATTACCCCGATCGGTTAGTAATGCTCAAAAAGGGGAACTAATGTACTCTTGCCTGGCGAAACAGGTTCAGTACCTTTGCGCTTTATTGATATTCATCCATTGGTAAACACCCTTATGCAAAATAGTCCTGAACTCGATGGTAAGTATTTAGGCACCATCACCAAAGATTTCGTAAAAATTGCAAATACACTGAAAGAAGCCTCGTATCAATTACGGGTACGGAGTATTTCAAACTATCCTATTTTTGCCATTGCTAAGCATGAAATTTCTATTGGGCAACTTCTCATTGGTAGAGAGGAAGCTGACTTAGCATGGAATTACTATTTCTCGTTTGCCGAAGAGTTTGTACAACGCCAACTGATTGAAGAGACCAAAATAGAAGAGTTTGAACAAGCGTACCGAAACCCTGACGAATATTGTTGCCTGTTTGTGATCGATAAAGAATTTGTGAACTTCGTTTTTTTGCCATTTCCAGAAGAAGATGACGACGCATAAGGACTATTCAATACGGAAGCCCACTACCAAAATATCATCTATTTGTTTTTCAGGTTTATCGGGATAAAAGTTTTGCCAGGCGTACAATTTTTCTTCTAAAATCCGACCTTGTTGTTCCATAGGCAAGTTGCTTTCTTCGAGAAGCACATCTCGGAATCGCTTTGCCATAAATTTGCGTCCCTTTTCCCCGCCAAACTGATCTTGGTAGCCATCAGAAAACAAGTAAATACAGGTAGGTCCTGTAATAGGAAGTGTGTGTAGGGTAAACTCTCTCCGTGTTTCGCGTTGCCTGCCGCCAATCGGAGCGTTATTCCCTCTTATCCGATGGATTTCTTTGTTTTTCACATAAACAAGCGGGCGGTAAGCCCCTGAAAATAGCAGTTTCTTTTCTTCAGGGTGGTAAACGCAAAGTGCGATATCCATACCATCTCTGTTTTTCGTTTCGCGCTGCCGAAGTGCATGGCGTATGCTTTCGTGTAGTAATCGGAGGATTCGGGCAGGGTCTACCACATTTCGACGTAATACAATATCGTTAAGAATTTCGCTGCCAATCATGCTCATTAAAGCACCCGGTACTCCGTGACCAGTACAATCGGCTACGGCAATAAAAATCAGTCCGTTATGTTGTGCAAACCAATAAAAGTCGCCGCTCACCACATCACGGGGCTTGAATAAGATAAACGAATCTGGGAATACTTGCTGTATCTGATCTGTTTGAGGCAGCTTGGCTTGTTGGATTCGCTTGGCATAAGCAATACTTGCTTGAATGTTTTCATAGGCTTGGTTAAGAGCCTTCTGTTGAGCCTCTAAATCATTTTTTTGAATTTCTACGGTTTCTAAAGTTGTCCCTAACTCTTCATTCACTTGCTGTAACTCTTCGTTAGCTTCCGCCAAACTCAGTGTACGTTCTTGTACTTTTGCTTCAAGTTCTTGGTTGTAGGCCTCTAATAACTTGCTTTTTTCAGCAACTAACGCCTGTTTTTCTTTTCGAATAGTCCGATAGCGATCGCTCAAAGCAAGGGAGATCAGGATTACCTCCAGCGCAGAGCCGATTTCTGCACTGTGGGTAGTATACAAAGTTAGTGGCAATACGCCTGAGTTTCGCAGCGTAATCAGAATACCTCCTAAGATATACGCACTCCAAGCCAACACATAAAAGCGTGCATAACGATTCCCTTTTCGCCAACATACAATGCCGGTTACGAGAAGCAACAAGGTTTGGATAGAGACTAAGTTGTTTGTCGCAGAGGGCTTAAGGTCGGTTGCCGATAGTACAATAGCTGGAATCGAAAGCACTGCGGTTAACAGTAACGCTCGATCTGACCATATTGAATATTTTTTTGTTTGTAGAAAGCTTCGAGCAAAAATACTGGTGGTTAGCACGATCAACCCCATACCAATGCGGGTTAAATAAGCATTTAACCACACCTGGTTAGGTAATATGTATTTATAGGTATACCCTGAAACCGTAGCAAAAATCATTAGTGTACACAAAATAGTGAGTACATAATAGAGATAGTTGATATCACGTAGCCCTACAAATACAAATAAATTATAGAGAATCATGACGATGAGGCATCCGAAGTAAATGCCATAATAGACGCTTTCGTTGTTGGTTTCCTCTTGATACGATGTAAGGTGGCTTAACTTAAGAGCCAGAATCATAGGTCCTTTTGAAATACACTTGGCATATATTGTATATGTACGGTTGGGGTCGCGTTCAAAATGTAAGGGCAATGCATAGGTAGTAGATGTAAAATTCCCTCGCGATGCAAACGGCATCAATCGCCCTGAAGAATATGTTTCCTGGAGCTCGCCTTTTTCGTTTAACACATAATAATTTAGAAAATCGATAATGGGGAAATCATACCAAAGTAGCCAAGGATATGCAGACTCGCCTTGGGGGTTTACTTTGAAACGTACCCAATACGTTTTATCGATCTGATAACCAAAGCTGGGTATATTATTTTCAAAGACTTTCCAATCGGCATTGGGTAATGCCATTACTTCTTCTAAAGAAAGCGATGAGTCGGCTAATACTGTATACTCCGCTATATTCTGTAAGGCATGTTGAGTATGTTTTGATAAATCTATGTTCAGCACATTTTGGGCATTCGCATTTATCGATATCCAACATATCAGCAAAAAGGCTATCTTTTTCATCAATTTTATTGAATGATTACCCCGCACGAGCATGTAACTCTACTATCCTCGTAACAAACTATATTAGTGTGTTTTGTACGAATTTAAATATTCGAAATCATTTTAAAAACGGCGTTTTTTTAACCGATTACCCTCAGCGATTGTTTTCTCTCAAAGACGATGCACGTACTATCAGCTTGGGCGCTAAAACTTCAGTGCGAGGAGCTGGGCGTCGTTCACTATCCGATGCCTGTATTTCTTTCAGAAGCAATTCGGCAGCACGTTGCCCAATTTGAAAACCCGATTGCGATATACTGCTTAATGCCGGTTCGGTAAATGCTGCAAGCTGCCAATCGCTAAAGCCAATAATGGCAATTTCTTGAGGAATTTTAAAACCAGCACGTTGAACGGCTTTCATGGCTCCTATGGCGGTAATATCGTTGCTAGCAAAGATGCCATCGGGGCGTTGGTCTAATTGAAGCAATACTTCTGAAGTTGGAACAATACCATCTTCTATAGTGGCTCCATCACAAGGAACGATCAGTGAATCTTCAACCGGTAAATTGTACTTTTGAAGCGCTGCTTTGTAACCCGACGCGCGCTGTTGGCTAATTAACAGGTTAGGAGGTCCGAGCAAATGTGCTATTCGGCGGCAACCTTGTTGAATTAAATGTTCCGTTGCCAAAAAGCCTCCATGAAAATCGTCAATTAATACTTTACTCACATTCAACTCCTCGCTAGCTCTATCATAAAAAACGATGGGTACATTTTTCTGATATAAACTCTTAAGATGTGATACATCTGCCGTATTACTCGCTACTGAAACCAAAATACCATCCACACGGCTTGCATATAATGCCTGCACATTGATTACTTCTCGCTCATGCGATTCGTTCGACTGAGTAATGATTACATTGTAGCCTGCACTGTGTGCAATATCTTCTACACCACTAATTACAGTAGAAAAAAAATAATGCACCAATTCAGGGACAATGATGCCTATCGTATTGGAGCGTTTTTGCCGTAAGTTTAAGGCTAACGTATTCGGGCGATAATCTAGCTGCTTAGCAAGCTCTTGTACTGCATGCTTGGTTTTCTCGCTAATATCCGGATGGTTTTTTAATGCACGAGAAACAGTAGATTTGGAGAGACCTAACCGTTCGGCAATGTCTTGAATTGTAACAGGCTCCATATGTGTCAATTGGTTAATACCTAGTGAAATTAATGATATTTCTTCATCAAGCGAATACCTAAGCGAAGAAAAGCCACAACTCGTATAACCTTTATTACATTTCTATGTGCATCGCCTCAATTCAAAACATTGTAGGATGCGTTCTGCACCAATCGTTTGCCTGCTCTTTTATAAGCACTAACAGGCATTTAAACATTTTACCTGCACTCTACGTTTTCCTCACAATGAAAGAAAAAGTTAAAAAAGCTATACAGAACAGAAGGGAAAACCCCTGGAAACGCAATAGTGCAGTGGTACCCAAATGCCCACTCATGTGTTGGGATGTTACAGCCATGTTTCGCCACGATACCCAAGCTTCTGATACTTCCCCTAAGAAAAAAGTGTAATTTTTCACATGGGTTGGCTACTCTCTGCAATTTTAGGAATGTACTTCACATCGTGTATCCAAGGAAGACTTTGCAGGTACTGAAGTGTTATTTCGCGCAGTCCTGAGTCCATTTCTATGAAATGACAGGCAATTTGATTTTTCCCTCTTCGCGAAACCATCATATCAGCGATATTGCAGTCGTCTTGTGCAAGTACACTCGCAATAAAGGAAATACTCCCTTTTCGGTCATCGGCTTGGATAATCATGGTGTGGTCATCGGCACTAAAGTTAGAAGGGAAGCCATTCACTTCACTAATTTTGATGACACCCCCTCCACGGCTCACCCCTATCATGGTAAGCGATTCTTCGCCCCTTTGCAGTTTTAACTTCACTGTGTTAGGATGGTGAATGGAGGCATTACCTATCGGTTTGAACTGAAACACCATGCCGACTTCCCTGGCATGGTCTAGTGCATCGCGTAGGCGGACATCATCGGGCAGATAGCCGAGCAGCCCCCCAATAATTGCACGGTCGCTGCCATGTCCCTCATAGGTTCTTGCAAACGAATTGTAAAAGGTAATTTCGGCTTCTTGTGGGCTTCCTCCAAGGAGCTTATAGGCAACCCGACCAATACGGGCTACTCCGGCGGTATGTGAGCTCGATGGCCCGATCATCACCGGACCTACCATATCGAAAATACTACTTCTTTCAGGCATATTTTTTTGTGTTGTTTTAAAGGTTTATGTGTTGCAAGATACCATACCTAGCTAAGTAGCTTTTTTGGCATTTATCGCCTGCTAAGAGTGCATTTAACCTCATGGGGCTTTAACAATCTTTCGCATCGAATTTACCCCCTAAATTGCTATTTTAGCGACCTTTATGCAAGAATCGCCTTGCCAGTTTTAGTAAAATTTCTGCATTTGTAACCCACATTGATTTGATGCTAGAGCATTAACTATCAACCTATTATGAAGACATTTAGAAGTATTAATAATCTCACAGGCTGGAGTATTTTCGCCATTGCCACATTGGTATATTGGATTACCATGGAAGATACGGCTAGTTTCTGGGACTGCGGAGAGTTCATTGCCGTGTCGTACAAACTGATGGTTCCGCACCCGCCAGGTGCCCCCTTCTTTTTATTGTGTGGGCGGTTGTTTTCGTTCCTTGCTCTAGGCGATGTAGAAAAGGTAAGTTATGCAATTAATTTACTTTCGGTGTTTTCCAGTGCATTTACTATTCTTTTCCTGTTCTGGACTATCGTACTGCTTGCCATGAAATTTATGAAACCTAAAGAAAACGGGTACGATACCGGGCAAACGGTATCCCTCATGGCGGCCGGAGCTATTGGTGCTCTAGCTTATACATTTTCTGACTCATTTTGGTTTTCTGCGGTAGAAGCCGAAGTATACGCCATGTCGTCCTTTTTTACAGCGTTTGTGGTATGGGCAATGCTCAAGTGGGAATATATTGAAAACGAATCGGACTCTAACCGCTGGCTCATCTTAATCACCTACATGATGGGGCTTTCTATCGGAGTTCACCTACTCAACTTGGTAACTATCCCAGCATTAGGGCTTATCTACTACTTTAAGAAGTACCCAAATATTACACGTGGTGGTATTTTGGCTACTCTAGCCGTGAGTGGTGGAATTATTCTCATTATTATGTATGGAGTAATTCCTGGGCTACCTTCTATTGCCGGAAAATTTGAAGTATTCTTCGTGAATGCTCTTGGGATGCCTTTTGGCTCGGGACTTATCTTTTTTATAGCACTATTTTTAGGAGCCTTGGTGTATGGCATTATCTACACCCAAAAGCATAGGAAAATTGTATTGAACATGTCTTTATTAGGGTTAGCCTTTATCCTGATTGGCTATGCTTCGTATGGGCTTATAGTGGTTCGTTCAAATTTTGACCCCCCTATCGACGAAAATAACCCTGAAAATGTGGTAAGCTTTGTTTCCTATCTAAAGCGTGAACAGTATGGAAACCGTCCGCTCTTATACGGCCATGTGTTTACTGCAGAGCGTACTGGCATGGAACGCGGCGAACCCATCTATCGTAAACGTGGCGACCGCTATGAGGTGTACGACTATAAAACGTCGGCAAAATACGACGATAACATGCTTCTACCGCGTATATACAGCCAGCAACCAGGGCACTCCGAACTTTATCGAGATTGGATCGGACTGGGCGAAAACGAAAGACCTACTTTCCGCGATAACCTTTATTATATGTTCCGTTACCAATTTGGACATATGTATTTCCGATACTTCATGTGGAATTTTGCCGGTAGAGCTAGCGACGATAAAGAAGCTAGTTGGCTTACCCCCTTCGACGATTTACAGGAACTTCCCGAATCGTTAGCGACTAATAAAGGCCGTAGTAACTTCTATATGCTCCCTCTCATTTTAGGGCTCATTGGTGCTTTCTTCCATTTACGAAAAGATACGCCTATCTTCTGGACTACTATGCTGTTGTTCTTCGTAACCGGCTTAGGCTTAGTGCTCTATCTCAACTCCCCACCTACAGAACCTCGCGAGCGCGATTATATTTATGTGGGTTCGTTCTACGCATTTTGTATTTGGATAGGATTTGGCGTGCTCGCCATCGCCGAGGGCATTGAAAAACTCTTGAAGAATAAAGCCATCGCTGCAGCCATTGCCGGAGTAATTGGGCTCCTCGTCCCCGGGGTTATGGCTGCAAACGGGTGGGATAACCACGACCGCTCTAACCGCTATCATTCCATCGACCAGGCAAAAAATACCTTAAGAAGCTGTGCTCCTAATGCCATTTTGTTTACCGGTGGCGATAACGATACGTTCCCGTTGTGGTATGTGCAAGATGTTGAAGGCTTCCGAACCGATGTACGTGTAATCGTACTCAGTTATTTCAGTACCGATTGGTATATCGACCAAATGCGCCAGCAAGTATATGAGTCGGAGCCTATCCCGTTAAGTATCGACCCGGAAAATTATCTACAAGGTAAAAATGATTACGTTCCCTTAGTAGAAGAAACGGAAAGCCCAGTAAATGCAAGGAAGTACATCGAGTTGGTCAACAAAAATAACCGCAGTGTATTGGTAGCTTTGCAAGGTGGCGATTTCACTGCTAAACTATTATCGAAAAGTTTCTTCCTCGATGTTGACAAAGAATCCGTCATTTCTAAAGACGCTATCCCTGAAGGAAAAGAAAACCGCGTGGTCGATCGGATGACTTGGCAACTCCGCCCTGGTGCATCGCATATCTTTAAAAATGAATTGGCTCTTCTTGATTTAATCGTAACGAACGAATGGGAACGCCCCATCTACTTCAACAATACTTCTGCAAATACATTGAATATGGATTTGCGTGATTATTTACAACTCGAAGGCATGACGTATCGGTTAGTTCCTATAAAATCGACCAATACATCGGACGTTGGCGAAGTAAATGTGGCAGCCATGTTGGAGAACATCAAAACGTTTGAGTTCCGAGGTCTTGATGACCCCAATACTTATCATGATGAAGAGTATAAGAAATTTGGTTCTAACACGCGCAACTCTTACTATCGTTTGGCGGAGGCACTATACCAGCAAAATAAACCAGAAGAAGCTGAGAAAATTCTCGATGAAGCACTCGAAAAAATGCCGGACTTTTCTATTCCCTATAGCTTTTTCACAACAAGGTATGCTGAGTTATATCATAAGCTAGGAGCGCACGATAAAGCCAACGAAATTGTAGATATTTTAAGCCGACGTTCTACAGAAGATATTGCGTACATCGTAAACACTAATTATAATAACGCTGATATGCGGCAACGTAGCCTCATTACCATGCAACAACTTAGTTTCATGTATCGGAGGTTAGCACGAACGGCTATTCTAAAAGTGGAACGTTTGGAAAACGAGATGCTCATTTCCGATGAACCCGGTGATTTAGAAGCAAAAATTGAAACCGCAAAAGAAGAACAAGAGATCTACCAGCAAAAAGCTGAAGAATACAATGCGAAGTTTTCAACATTGCTCGAGTCCATCGAAAGTTACCTTCAATAAACAGCGTAGTTGATAAAAACGAAAAGAGGCGATCCTTTACCTAAGGAATCGCCTCTTTTTTTTTACTTAACTTCTAGTAGTTCTACTTCGAAATAGAGGGTCGAATTTGGAGGAATTTTCCCTGCACTTCGGCTTCCATACCCTAAATCTGGCGGAATTTTCAGCATCGCTTTGCTCCCCACTTTCAGCATGGCAATGCCTTCGTCCCACCCTTTAATCACACGCCCTGCTCCTAAAGGAAATTCAAACGGCGTTCCTCGGTCTACCGAACTATCGAATTTACTACCATCTTTTAAATATCCTGTGTAGTGTACTACCACTGTTTTTCCTTTTTCGGGCAACGCTCCATCGCCTTCTCTTACCATTTTAACCCCAAGCCCACTTTTGGTAAATGTATAGCCGATATCCATCTGTGCGGAGTCCCAAGCTACGAGCGCTTCATGGATGAATAAAAAATCGAGTGCTTTCAATTTTTTATATCGACTGTCGCGAGCCATATCGGAAAGATGACGCATTTTTGACTCCCCCTCCTGGGGTAAAGGTACGGTTATGCTTTTCTTTCCCGCAGCAAATACCATGGTGCGCATTCCTTCAGTAAAAGAAGCGCAACGCTCTTCAAATAAGTTCGTGTTAGTATAACAATACGAAAGACTATCCGCTCCTTGCGGTGGGCAATTTTGGCATTGTGCATATAATGCCGTGCTTCCCAAAAGCACTCCTACGGTTAGTAGAATCGACTTCATCATGTTTTTTCAAATTGATTTAAAGGTTTTATATTCATATATCTGACAAATAAAAAACGTGCTACACCGAAACATAGCACGTTTTACAAAAATTTTGATTTTCTACTTATACAATTCGCTGCCCTTTCAGATAGCATGTAGCCCAAAAACCGTTGGAAAGTGAGGAAATCATCACGCCGCGGCTGGTGGAAGTGTGGATAAACTTCACATCGTTAGGGTTAGAGGTTTCGTGTACAATCCCCACGTGATTGAGTTTACCGGGTTTTCCGCTGTCAAAAAACACCAAATCGCCCGATTTGAGTTTTTCTTTTGCTTCCACTGGTTTTCCTACTTCTGCTTGCCTCCCCGAGGTTCGTGGTAAGGCAATCCCTGCCGCCTTAAACGAAACGGTGGTGAGCCCTGAACAATCTATACCGTCGGCGCCTAAGCCGCCTATTACGTGCTTAGTTCCCATCAGCGACTCTGCTTTCTGCAAAATTTCCTTCACTTTTACTTTTTTAGCTGCTTTGGCTTCCTCTTTTGAAGTTCCCTCGATGGGCAAACGTTTCCCTGTTTCTGCCACTGCTTGGCTTTCGTGCCTTAATTGGGCTTCTTCATGCGCTCTTTTTTCTTGCTCATAAGCCTCTACACGGTCTTCATAGGCATCAATCTTCTCGTCAAGTTCTTCTATTTTTTCGGTTTGCTCGGCAATCATGGCTTCTAAAGCGTTAATGCGCGCTTGGTGCTCTGCTCGTATTGCCGCTACTTCTTGGTCTACCTGTAAAGGTACTAGCTCACCAACTTCGGTAAGTCGCAATTTCCTTGGAGTAATTGGAGCTGTACCTTCTGGGCTTAAGCCGGTTTTTCTAAAAAACTTACGCAGCAAATCAGCGTGTAGTTTTAACTCAATCAGTACATGAGTTTTATTACCTATTTCATCTGTAATGAACGTAACCCCTTCCATAGACTTTGATTTTAGCAGTTAAACAATATTTTGTTAAGGCTTTTTAAAGATACTTAAAATCGAAGAGGGTAACTCAAGAAAGGAGCGAATACAAAGGGTATCCTGTTGTAATAGAGGATACATCGTACATTTGGTGTTTTGTATGCATTATTTTGCTGAAGTAATATCCATTTCTGAAATACACGCTAATAAAAAGACAAATGATGAAATTTTGGTATAGCCTACTCGCATTCTGCCTGTTACTCACATACACGGCAATGGCGCAATATCGTATAGAAGTTACGATTGAAGGTCTTGAAAAAGAAGAAGATATCATGCTTGGCTTTTACTACGGGAAGGTAAAATCGGTGGTCGATACGGCGCGTATCACCAACGGTAAAGCCACTTTCGCGGGAGCCGATAACTTAGCTAAAGGGCTCTACTTTGTAAACACCTCGCGCGGAGGCTTCGAAATATTAGTTGCCGACCAGCAATTTGCTGTTACAGTAGAAGCGCCTGACTTCATTAACACAATGCAAGTAGTAGGTTCTGAACAAGCACAGAGCTTTAACAGTCTACAGCGCGAAATCGTGAAAAATCAACAGGTATACGCCGAGCTTGCTCGCAAAGCACAGAGTAATCCTGAACAGCGAGATGAGCTCCAACAACAAATGGAAACGCTCAACATAGCAATCAACGATTTTCAGCATGCGCTGGCGAGGAAATACCAAGGCGTTTTCTTGGGGAAACTAGTTAACATGATGACCCGACCAAGCATACCCGAAACTGCACCCAAAAATGAAAACGGTTATGCAACCGCTGAATTTCAACGATGGTTTTATCGACACCATTTCTTCGATAACATCGATTTTAATGAGCCTAACTTATTGATGACACCAATTTACCATGCCCGCTTAGACGAGTACATCGACCAACTTACTGCGCCACACCCCGATTCGGCGAAAGTTGCTGTAGACCGATTGCTTGAAAAATCCAAGGTATCACGCCCTTTTTATCGGTATACACTCACCGCACTGACCGGTAAGTTTGAAACACTGCGACAGCCCTGGGGGAATATTGTATTCGATTACTTAGCCCGCGACTACTTTTTGGCAGGTAAAGCCGATTGGATGGACGATAAGCTCAAATTTATGCTAAATGCTAAGGTTACAACAGCACCTCCTAAAAATAAAATAGGCGATGCAGCCCCAAGTATCCAAGGAACTAATAAGGACGGAAAGCCTATCAACTTACAAAATGTAGAGGGCAAATACATTGTGCTCTACTTTTACGACCCCGACTGTAGCCATTGCCGCCAACAAACCCCTATTCTAAAAAATGTGTATGATATGTACCGCACTAAAGGTTTAGAAGTGATGGCCGTCAACATAGGAAGCGACCCTGAACGATGGAAAAAATATATTGAAGAAAAATCGCTTACCTGGGTAAATGCAATGGGTGGCGAAACCTCATCGCAGCTTATGCAAGATTACCACATCATGAGTACACCTTCGGTATATATTCTCGATGAGAACAAAAATATCCTAGTGAATTATTTAAAAGTGCCTGAACTCGAAACCTACTTTGCCCAAAAACTGGGAGACTAATCTCAGTAGATTGTACCGAAGGGGGCGGTAATTCAGAAAGATTTCATGTTAACGTATGTAAACAATATATTTGTATTTAACGTATTCATTACAATTAATTAGCTTATTGTTATTCTTGGGAAAAATATCTGTTTTCAATTTAGGGAAATTCTACAAGCACTGCATCGCACTTGCCTGCCTTATGGGTGCTTCCCTGCATCCTTTTCAACGGGGATATGCGCAGGGTATACTCCCTTATGAAGCGCTAATCGATAGTGCAGAACTATACCGTTCAAATAAACCCAAGCAAGCCCTCCAATTTGCGCAGCAAGCCTTACAAGACGAGGCAATTCTTACAGACACCCTCAATAGAATTGAAGCACTTCGGATGTTGCATTACATCTACAATCTTTTTGGAGATTACAATAAAGCGCATTCATGCACACTCGAACAAGAAAAACTATCTAAAACTATTGCCGATAAAAACACGCGGCTTCGAGTTTTAGAGATCCTCGCTTTTGACAACGTTCGCCTCGGTTTGTATGAGCGGGCAATTCAGTTCCGAACCGAAGCATTAAACTACGCCCGAAAGCACAATATCCATAATAAAGCCGTGGCGGTCATTTATAGCAATCACGGCGATTTTTTCCGTTCTCAGTATAAGAATTACGATAAGGCACTGGCATACAACGATACGGCTATGCAGATTTCTAAAACCCTCCAGTTGCCAGGCGAATATGCGTTTTACCTTACCAACCGTAGCGAAATATATATCGAGAAAAATGAGTTAGCCCCTGCCTTACTTTATGCCAAAGAAGCCAAAACTATACTGGATACACTGCAGGAGGACTACCCCCTTCTCGATTTGGCATTTGTAAACCAATGCTTAGGTACCATCTATCTCAAACAAGGAAATCTGGAAAAAGCTGCAAAACATTTTCAAGGAGGCCTTGCCATCGCTCAAAAAGTGGGCGGTATACGCGAAATGGCAACGCTTTACCAATCTATTGCTCAAACAGAAGAGCAAAAGGGAAACTTAGCTCAAGCTTACAATGCCTACAAACAATACAAATTTTACGACGATTCACTCTTACGTCTAAAAAACAGGCAGTCAGCCATCCAAATGCAGTACCAGTTTGAGCTAGA
>CAYMYI010000052.1:0-26695 GCA_964394585.1 uncultured Roseobacteraceae bacterium | reverse complement strand
ACGCTGGACGCTGGGGGCAGGTGTACGTAAAAATCTGCCGAATGGCACTCAGTCTAACTATTGGAGTTTACAAGGAAATGCCCACTATCAGGCAGGGAAGTATCATAGCCTGAATGCTTCGGTGGGGCAATACCATAAATATAATTTACCCGATGGTACGTTTGATTATACCTACCGAATCCGTAGCCGACAAGTTGCACTTGATTACCGGTATCAGCATAAAAATATCGAACTGACAGCCGCCATCTTCCATAAAAATACGCACTTAGGAACCAGGAAAAATGTAATATGGGGAACCGAGCTTTTTGCCAACTATCGCAAAGCAGGAAAAATAAGTTTGAGCGCTTCCTTTACATTTTTAGAGGCAAATATCACTGAAGGTGAAATTACGTACCCTTCTCCTTACGATTTAGATTTCTTCGTAAAAACTGCGTTGGAATATCAGCTAACCCCCACCTGGACATTCGGGGCTTCGTGGCTCTATCGTCACGGGGTGTACTACCAGCCTGTGCGCGAAAGTTGGTTTGACCCCTGGCTCAATGTCTTTCATCCTATAACCCACGGCGCAGACGATTTAGAGCGCCTGCCGAACTATAGCTTGCTAAGCCTAAACCTATCTAAACTTGTAATGCTTTCTGAAAAGATGGGCTTGGTGCTATTTGGGAGTGTGAATAATGCGCTCAACCAGCAAAATGTGCGCGGGTATACGTACAACCGAGATTATACCCAAACCACTCCGGAGTATTTTTCAGCGAGAGTTTTTTTTGTGGGGGGAATATTGAACTTCTAGCCTAAAAACCAATTGTTCTAGTTACCCCTCTCTCCCCAAAAAGTTGATGCCTGCATTGGCTTAGCGAACTGGCTGACATGGAAGCAACAAGGATATTTCGTAGAGCTTCTGCAGTAGTTGCGCGGCATTCTCATTCTGATTTTAAGACCTTAGCAGGGTTCGTTTGGATTGTTTTCAACGAATGATAACTCGCCGTTGCCACCGCAATCAGCAGATTGGCTACCAATGCAAGGGCAAACAAACCGGGGTGTAGCTCAATCCGATAGGCAAACTCTTGAAGCCATTGTGTACCGATCCACCATCCCGCTGGTGCGGCAATACAAAAAGCTAAGAAAAGCAGTTTAAGATAGCTCGAAGAGAAAAGCAGCAGCAAGTTTTTTTTGCTCGCGCCTAATACTTTCCGTATGCCAATTTCTTTTGTTTTTAATTGAACGATGAACGATACAAGCCCGAATAGCCCTAAGCAACTAATCAGAATAGCTACCAACCCAAAGGCTTTGAGCAATTTTGCCATAATTTCTTCGGTTTCGTAAAACTCAGCGATTTCCTGATCGAAATGTTGAGGTTCGAACGTATACTCAGGGAAAAGCTGCGTATACATTGCCGCAAGATGTTGTTTAACTGCTGCTTCTTTCCCAAATTGGTAAGCAACGCCTGCTGTGTGGTAATTGCTTGTACGGGTGAAAAGCATTAAAGGGAGGCCTTCATCGTGCAATGAATGGGTATGGAAATCGCGGACAACGCCTACAATCGGTACTGTTTTCCCCTGTGTCCTAAGCAGCTTGCCCAATACCTCGTTGGGGGCTTTAGCGCCTAATAACTTTACAAAGCGTTCGTTTACTAATAACTGCTTGAGGGTATCTACATCTTCTAAGTTTTGTCCCGCGATCAATTTAATGTCATAGGTAGTCAAGAAATCGCTATCCACCGTTTTAAAAGTAGTTTGGTATTCGGCTTGAGCACTATCCACTTCGGCGAATACGTTGGTGGCTAAGAGCGAGCCCGAGGCGGGGGCTGCATTTGCTAAACTAACACTACGCACGGCACTGTGTTGCAAGGCATGTTGTTTAAAAGCATTGGCTTTTTGCGCATCGGCTTTGGGGAAATCTACTAACAAGATGCCTTCTTTTTGAAAGCCCATGTCAGAACTTTTAAAATATTCTACTTGCTGCAATACAATGAGTACACCGATAATGAAAAATTGCGATACCACAAATTGAAGCGTAACGAGTGTTTTTCGGGCGGTCATCCCCCGATGTGTTTCTGCTGTGTACTGATTGCGAATCGCCTTGAGCGGGGCATAGCTCGAAAGTAAAATGGCAGGGTAGAAGCCAGCTGCAAAAATGACTACAACCGGTAATGCTATCAGGAAACTAAGCAAATACCAGTCGCTCAAAAGCCGTATAGCAAGGTGTATATCCAACAACTCGTTTAACTCCCCAATGCAAAGTTCGGCAAACCCTATCGAGAGCAGAGTGGCAAGTATTACTAACATAGCGGTTTCGCTTAAAAACTGTTGCATGAGGCTATGGCGTTGGCTTCCTAAGATTTTCCGCACACCCACTTCTTTGGAGCGTTTGCTTGCTACAGCGGTCGAAAGGTTTACAAAGTTGATACAAGAGGTAAACAGTAGAAAAAAGCCCACGGCAATTAATCCCCATAAGTTAGCTTTACTGATTGTAGAGTAGCTGTAGTTACCGTAGCGTCCGTCGTAGTGCACTTCGGAAAGCGGTTGTAACGAGAGGGCAATCTCTTGAGCGTCTTCTTCGCCAAGATGCTTGACTTCAAAAGCAGCAAAGCTTTCGTTCACCGATTGGGGGCTTACCGATGCAGGCAAGAGGATGTAACACTGGTCGTCGCTCCAAATGCTGCCCCATCCTTGTTCCATGCGTTTGGCTTTCCAGGTGTTATTAGACACCATAAAAGTGAACGGAAAGTCGGTGGTTTCGGGTTGGGGTTTTACTACGCCTGTTATCTTTAGTGTGAGTTCACCATCGAGCTCAAGGGTTTTTCCTAGCACATCGGTACGTTGAAAGTACTTTTTTGCTAGGTTTTCGGTGATTACCACGGTGTTGGGTTCTACCAATGCTGTGGCAAGGTTGCCGGCTATGGCATCCCAATCGAATACCTGAAAAAACTCAGGGTCTACGTGGGCAATCCCTTCCGATTCTTCAAATAATTTAGGTGCAGCATTGGGGGTTGGCACACTCACCAAGCCGCTGACATAATAGGTAGTGTGTACGACTGCTTCAAGTTCGGGGAAATCGGTGCGCAGCGCATCGGGCAAGGGTACGGGTATTCCTGCGCCAAAATCTTCTTGATTATTCTGGGTTTGTGTATGGCGAACAATGCGATAGATACGCTCAAAATTGCTATGGTGTGTATCAAAGCTGGTAAAGTATTGCACGAGTAGAAACACGAGGATACAAGCTGTAAGACCTAAGGAAAGCCCTATCAAGTTAATCAGAGCTTGGGTTTTAAACTTTAATACATTACGGATGGCAATTTTTACATAGTTGAAAAGCATAAGGATGGCATTTAGTATATACTCGAAACGAATTGGGCGGTTCGCCGCTGCGGTTGGGAAAGTCAGTTCTTGTAATTTCTTAAAAATCAGGGTGATCAAAACAGGGAAGTCCTCAAATCAGGGAAATATTGCACTGTTTTATAAACCTATGGGTTACAAAAGAAACACCTTTTGCTATAATCTGTTGGTTATCAGGTTTATATTGAATAGATAGTGAAGCGGAAGAGTAGGGGAGTGTCCGTCAGCGGTCGCGATTGCCCACTAGCGAAGCATGTAGATAGACGATGCTTTTCAGTAAGCTTCCTCGTTCAGTTATCAAGATTTGATTAGTTTCGTAGGCGTTTATACACCCAATACATTGTATAGGGGAAATTCGATTTTTGGCAACCCCTCGAAAAATCGAGGTAATCAGTTCAGGAAAAATTTCCAATTATCAACACGGAAAAATGTAGTTGGAAATATCGATGCCTTGTAAATTTTTCAAAGTAAAAACCAAATGCTAAAACCCTCGTGCCATATAAATCCTGTTATACTATCTTGAATTAGTTTTCGCTATGCTTGCTACCTTACCCGATAGCCTCAACCTTGCTTCGAAACTGAGCTTGCCACGCTTACGGAATGCCTACGAGCTTACAGCAAGTTACTACCGCTCTAAATGGGCAAAACGAGCGCTGCACCGTGGGATGCCCATTAGCGTGAGTATCGAACCGACTACTTCGTGCAATTTACGCTGCCCAGAATGCCCTAGTGGGTTGCGTTCGTTCACGCGCCCCACCGGCATGCTTCAAGAAGAGGTTTTTCGCAAGGCGATTGATGAGCTGCACCCGACTTTACTGTATTTACTGCTGTATTTTCAAGGAGAACCTTATCTGCATCCTCAATTTTTCGATTTGGTGCGCTATGCTGCCAACCGTTCTGTTTACACGGCAACTTCTACCAATGCACATTTTTTGAAAGATGACGCTGCTCGCCAAACGGTAGAGTCGGGGTTAGACCGCCTCATCATCTCGATTGATGGCACCACACAAGAAACCTACGAGGCATACCGAATTGGTGGAAGGCTCGAACGCGTAATTGCCGGCACAGAAAATATCATCCGTTGGAAGCAAAAATTGCGTTCGCGTACTCCGCATGTCATCTTTCAGTTTTTAGTGGTAAAACCCAACGAACACCAGATTGAAGAGGTCAAAAAACTAGCAAAACAACTAGGCGTAGATGCGGTGGGCTTAAAAACCGCTCAGATTTACGATTACCAACATGGCTCTCCGCTAATTCCGGATAACCCGCGCTACAGCCGGTACCAACCCCAGTCCGATGGGACGTTTGCCCTCAAAAATGCCTTGCTCAACCATTGTTGGAAAATGTGGCATTCATGCGTAATTACATGGGATGGTCAGGTAGTACCCTGTTGTTTCGATAAAGACGCCCACCACCGCATGGGCACACTTGCTACCCATTCGTTCGCTGAGATATGGCGCAGCAAACCGTATGAGCAATTTCGGAACGCACTGCTGCAATCGCGCAGCGAAATCGAAATGTGCCAAAATTGCACGGAAGGCACTAAAGTGTGGGGGTAGGCAAACAAAAAAGGCTCACCGCTGGGGCGAAGCCTTTTTGCAATCATTTAACCTATATGCTGACCGTTCAAAATATCGAGGTCATGATGAAGTGTGTTCTTCTTATGCTACGGTCTCTACCTCTTTTTCAGCCAAATAGCGCTCTGCATCGAGGGCAGCCATGCAACCCGTGCCTGCAGCCGTTACCGCTTGTCGGTACACGAAATCTTGCGCATCGCCTGATGCAAAAACACCAGGAATATTTGTGCGCGTACTCCCCAATTCCGTGATAAGGTAACCATTATTATCCATATTTAGTTGCCCTTTGAACAAATTGGTGTTAGGCTTATGCCCAATCGCAACAAAGAAGCCAGTTGCCTTTATTACGGATTCTTCGCCGGTAATGTTGTTACGAATTTTTACGCCTTCCACTTCTTCGTTCCCGAGTACTTCTACTGTTTCGGTATTCCATAACACCTCGATATTCTTGGCATTGAGTACGCGCTGCTGCATAATTTTAGAAGCACGCATTTCGTCGCGGCGTACTAGCACATATACTTTTTTGCAAAGTTTCGAAAGATAAGAAGCTTCTTCGGCGGCGGTATCTCCACCACCTACTACCACTACTTCTTGGTTACGGAAGAAAAAGCCATCGCAAACGGCGCAGGCTGAAACACCTTTGCCGTTCAAACGCTGTTCCGATTCAATCCCTAACCATTTTGCCGAAGCACCTGTAGAAATGATGACTGACTCAGCTTGGAGTTCATGCTTTTCGTCGACCCAAATGCGGTGAGCCATTTCCTTAAACTCTACTTTGGTAACATATCCGGTGCGGATATCAGTCCCAAATCGCTCGGCTTGTTTTTGTAAGTCGATCATCATCTGAGGGCCCATAATCCCTTCAGGGTAGCCTGGAAAATTTTCTACATCGTTGGTAATCATAAGCTGGCCGCCGGGTTGCTCGCCTTGGTACAATACCGGGTTCATACCGGCGCGTGCAGCGTATATAGCAGCAGTATAACCTGCCGGCCCCGAACCTATGATTAAGCATTTCACTTTTTCAACTGACATTCTATATGTTTTTTGAGGTTAGTAATGAAGACTTTACAACTAATTGTGCAAATATACATCTGATTTTCACAACGGTTACATAACAGCAAGGCAACTCGATTTGGTTCAGTGTGAGCGTCGCAATGGCGACATCGGATGCTTTTTGTCGATAGCACCCTTCGTTTTTATTACACATCGTTTCCCAAGCATTTTCAAGAAATGAGCGCCTCCTGCTCCGGTTCTCCTTTTTACTTGAAAGACACTGTATATACGAGCTCTATTTTTGTGAATCTATACCAATCAAGATGAGCAAATTGAGAAAATCCTCCAATCTCATAAATCTTGATATATCTTTGTGGCATTATGAAACTCACATTAGGCATTATTTGGGATGTTAGCCCAGAACTTTTCAACATTGGCGGCGTTTCCATCCGCTGGTATGGGCTACTGTTTGCTGCAGGTTTTATCATTGGGCAGCAGATCATTATTCGCATGTTTAAAAATGAAGGAAAAAAAGAGTCGGATGTTGAAATTTTGACTTTGTATATGGTGGCGGCTACTATTGTGGGCGCGCGGCTAGGGCATTGCTTGTTTTACCAGCCGGAAATTTACCTTGCCGACCCAATCAAGATCTTGCAAATATGGGAAGGAGGTCTAGCAAGCCATGGCGCTGCTGTAGGTATTCTGTTAGGGCTTTGGCTATATGCACGCCGCAAACCCGACCAAAGCTATCTGTGGATTTTAGATAGAATTGTGGTAACCATCGCACTTGCAGGGTGCTTCATTCGGTTAGGCAATCTGATGAATTCCGAAATTATTGGAAAACCGGCTGATATACCGTTTGCATTTGAATTTGTGAACCCAGCCCTCTCGTACGTAGAAGAATTGGAGTATATCGACGATGCCTACATCACGAAAACCTTAGGCGATACGCTGGTGGGCGGCACTACTTACCGTGCGGTGGAAATGACCATTGATTTTGCCCAATCCACTAACGATGAGGTAATTGCTACCGATATCGTATACAAAGGCGTGATGAATCCATTTGCAAACCCTCGTTACTATTCTATTAAAGAACATATTAAAGTTTTTGAAACACGTCCTGAAATAACTTTTACCCGCAAAAGTGGACAAATCCAGACGGCGAGTTTTGTAATCCATACAATCCCGCGGCACCCAGCTCAATTATACGAGGCGCTTTCATGCCTACTGTTGTTTGTAATTACCCTAGCGATTTATTGGCGGCATGGAGCGGCATTGCCCGAAGGTAGAATTTTTAGTTTGTTTTTGGTCTGGATTTTCGGGCTACGCTTTTTCTATGAATTCTTAAAAGAAAACCAGGTGAGTTTTGAAGATGACCTCGCCTTGAACATGGGGCAAAATCTGAGCATTCCGCTAGTAATAGTGGGTTTATGGCTGATGTACCGTTCGTACGTGAAGAAACCGACAGTAGAAAATTAGTCGTTTGGGGTAACCAATACTTTTTCCAAATCGGAGATTTTTTCAAGCTGAAATTGCCTTGCCATCTCGCGGCGTACCATCAGTGCATAGGTGTTATTGAAACCTAACGGAGGAAGCCATTGTAGCCCAAAATCGTTTTGAAATCTTGATTTCACATAGTGCCATAGCTGCTCGGAGTTACCCATCAGCGAGTCGGCAACTGCGGGCGGAGGGCGTAACATCACTAAGAAACCAGTACCTGAATATTCTGGGTATAGGTCGATATTACCGCTCACGAGCGCATCGAAACAAATTTTAGTACCACCTAGCCCTGTTTTTTTGGATACCCGATAGCCTGTATTGTGTGTAATTAGCAGACTGAATATCTCTACCAAGATGTACTGTTCTGTAAAAATTTTAGAACCAATTCGCACTACTTCGTTGCGCGAGGGGGCGGCTTCTGCTCGCAGAAGATTCCGCTGCTTTACAAAATTCAGTGCCACTTCTTCAGGCGATTGTTTCAAGTAATCGGCTTGGTAATTAAGTGCAGTCATCACCGAATCGGTGAGGATGCCCTCCAAACGGCTCAGTTCTTTTACTACTTCGGGAAACCGTTGAGCACTTTGTGCCGACATCAGCGGGGCGGCATGGTACGGAGGAAATACGCCTCGGTCGTCTTCAAGTAATTGGAAATCAAACGCTCGGATGCGCCCATCGGTGGCATAGCCACTAATGATATCCACTCTGTTCTCTTTGAGCGCTTCGTACATCAGCGTAGCGTTTAAGGTGGAAACATTCAACGAAATATTGTACTTTTTTTGCAACCCTAGAAGCCCATCTTCTCTTCCGATAAACTCAGGTTCGAAGCCTGCATTCCATGTAGGCGAGGTAGTTGCCCTTGCCGAGGGATAGCTTGTTGGTAAATATGACAAACTGCCGATACTAGCCATGAGCAGCCAAAAGACTGCACCCCAGCGTACCATTGCCCGAGGGGGCAACGTTTGCAAACGTGCGAGCAGCGCATCGATGGCAATAGCAAGCAATGCGGAAGGAACTGCGCCTGCTAAAATCATATCGCCATTGTTGAGGGCAATCCCCCCGAAAATAAATTCGCCTAACCCGCCGGCGGCAATGTAAGCGGCAAGCGTTGCTACCCCAACGTTGATGACCGCCGCAGTGCGTACTCCAGCAAATATAACCGGCAATGCTAAAGGCAGTTCCACCTTTAAAAAAAGCTGTTGAGGGGTCATTCCCATACCTTTGGCGGCCTCGAGCACGTTGGTATCGAGTTCGATAAGCCCTGTGAACGTATTGCGCACGAGCGGAAGCAATGCATACAGAAACAAAGCAAAAATCGCTGGGCGCACTCCAATCCCCAATAGGGGAATCATGAACCCGAGTAGGGCAATGCTTGGAATGGTCTGCAAAATCCCGACACCTGCTAAAATGCTACCTGCCCATTGCTGTCGCTTGGCGACAAACACACCTAAGGGGATACCGACACAAACCGCCAAGGTGAGAGAAAACGTGGTAAGCCCTATGTGCTCGGCGGTTTGTTCTAAAAGGGCAGGATATTCTTTCAGGATATATTCTATAAAAGAAGGCATGTTTTAAAAGTACAACCTACTACGCATTTGGGAAAATCTGTCGGGGAGCCGTTACGAAACCCTCGGCGGCGTTATGATAGATGGTCTTACATTTGTACCATTACAAGGTAAAACTTCCAAAATCCTTTTAAATCACAAATTTAAGTACGTATGCGACTGCTTAGTTTCCTTTTCTTTCTATTGTATGTAAGTGTTCATTCGGTAAATGCCCAAACGTTTTTCCCTATTCAGAAAGAAGGGAAATGGGGCGCAATAGACCTAAACGGGACCGTTACCATTGAACCTCAGTATGAATTTATCAGCGATTTTAACGAAGATAATACGGCTCTTTTCCGCCAAGCAGGGCAATACGGTTTGGTACATGGAGAGGGAACGGTGTTGTTAACCCCTCAGTATGAACGCATTGACCCCCTGCAGGAAGGCTTGCTCGCCGTTTGGAAAGGGTACAAAGTCGCTTTAGCCACACGCAACAACCAACTACTTACCGAACCGGTTTACGATGTCATCACGCCGATATATCAGAACTTGTTGCGCGTAATGCAGGGTACGCAGTTCGGCGTAATCAACATCGAAGGGCAGCCACTTCTTGAGGCTACTTACTCACAAATTGATCCTTTCAAAAAAAATAGGCTATATACTTTTTTAAAGAAAGATGAAAAAATTGGGGTGCTCTCTTACGACGGCTCCCTACTCGCCGAAGCTAAATACGATACAGTCGTGCATTTGCCAAGCATTTTGTTGCTTTCGATTACACGGGGGGAGCATCACGCTGTATTTTTTGATGAAGAAGGCAAACCACAAGAAACCAAGACGTTCCCTAACGAAGTGGCATGGCAACAATTTTACCGTGCTTTAGAGAACAAACAGCGACAACGCATTTTAGCCGAAAACCCCGATGCACGCAAGCCCCGCTGGGTGAAGGTTGACTACCGCTTTGCCTTGCAGGATGGCACCGGGCGCAATTTACTTGGAAACGATATGCTATTTTACAATGCTGCCGCCGATTCGGCTACTAACCTTGCGATGGGTAAAATGGATGGAGAAGACGGCACGACACGCACGTTTTTAATGGATGATGCCGCTGTGAAAGTCTTGTTTGGGATTGAAGCAACAGACCTATCGCTGATTGACTACCGCTATGGCAACTACGCCCGCGCTACCATAGACACTCTGTGGGATGCGCTGGTAAACCGAGAAGGTGAAATTATTCAGACGCTCTCTTCGAGTGGAGAAAACTTTCCTATACATGATATTGGCGATTTTTACGAAGGACTTGCCTGGTTTAAAACCAACGGCAAGTACGGTTTTGTCAATACTGATGCGAAGGTGATTATTCCCCCTAAATACGATGTAGTGAGCGATTTTAGCGAAGGACATGCCATTGCGCGCCTCAACGGTATTTATGGAGCGCTGAACACCCAAGGTGAAACGGTGATTCCTTTTGAGTACGAAGGAATTGCGCCTCCGCAAAAAGGGCTGTTCCGCGTGAAAAAAGGCAAAGGAATGGAAGGCAGATGGGGTGCGGTAAACTTGAAAAATGAGCTTGTAATTCCGTACGAGTACCAAGCTATTGGCGATTTTGTAAACGGAGAAGCAACTATGGTGCAAAACGGAAAATTTGGGCTAATCGACACGAAAGGGAAAGTGCTGATTCCGGCAAAACTAGAGGTGCAAAAAATGGAACCGTTCGAAAACGGAATTGCTTGGGTAGGGCGCGGGCGCGAAGTCAGAGAAGTAGCCGGCGATATTCAAATTATCTATACAAAACAAGGGTATGTAACGCGCACAGGAAGTTATATCATCCCCCCTGATTTTGAGTATATTGGCGATTTTCCCTCGATATGGAAGGCGCAAAAAGGGCTTTGCCAAGTGCGTAAAAACGGGCGCGTCGGCTACTTCGATTATACTGGGAAGGCTGTATTGCCTACGCTGTATTTATATGTAGATGATTTCGAAACCATTTGGAAACTAAATAAGGGAATTACCAAGGTGAGCAACGACGAGAAAAAGTTTGGTTACGTGAACCACCACGGGCAAGAGGTAGTGCCGGTGCAGTTCGAAGAAATTAGCGATGAGTTTCTGCAGGTTTATGCCGATAGCAGCGGGATGGCCCTTGCCAAAACCGAAGGGAAATACGGCTACATGAACTACAAAGCAGAAGCTGTGATTCCCTTTGCCTACGAAGCCCTCAGCGAGTTCCGCGAATGGGTGGCAATTGCCAAGCGCGGGGGGATATGGGGGGCAATCAACCTGAAAAATGAAACGGTAGTTCCGTTTAAATATGAAGCGCTGCGTTTTTTGCCTAAAACCACCAAACCGATTATTCAGGTATTGAATAGAAAACAGAAAACCTATTACATCAATCCGAAAGGGCAAATCATGGGCGAGGACTATGTGCCACCTGCCAGCCAAGGAGGGGGCATGGCATTTAACCGCTCCGATAAATACGATTACCTATGGACTTCCACTGCTCTAAACATCGGAGTGGTACAAGATAAAGAAACACAGGCGCTCATCAACGGGCTGGGAAAACTCGTTACCAAATTCGACTTCCGAGAAATTCGCGAGTTTTCTGAAGGCTTGGCAGCAGCACAAATCGATGCAAAAAAAGTGCTCGACAGAAAGTGGGGGTTCATCAACCCTCAGGGTGAGTGGGTCATTGAACCGGTGTACCAGCGAGTAGGCGATTTCTCGAACGGAAAGGCAGCAGTAATGCAACGCCAAAAATGGGGCTATGTAGATAAAAGCGGGGCGCTCGCCATTGCCCCACAATTCCGCAGTGCGGAGCCATTTGGCGAAGGATTCGCCGTAGTCGATGTAAACACCATTATCGATGCGCAGGGCAAAACGGTAGGAACCTTTCAATTAGAAGGGAAAATTAGTTCTACCTTCCAAAATGGGCGTGCTGTGGTAGAAGACCTTAAAGGGTTTTACCATATTAAACCGAATGGAGTACCTGCATATTTTCAACGAAACGACGCTGTAACGCACTTTTTAGGTGAAGTGGCTTTTGCTAAGCGCGGTGAACTTTGGGAGCTTACACGCCGCACCGGACAACGAGGCGATTTTACGACTAAAGTGCGTTTCTCGCGGGGTAAGCGCAACGAGTACTTAGAAACCTACGGGAACAAACGCACGAAAGACCTTCGCTACGGAAATGCTATGATGGACATCGGTTGGGAAAAAATTGAAGACGGTCGCTGGAAAATGATTGGGAAAGATGGAACCCCCCTCAACACGGTTACCTACGAAAGTGTCAAAATGATCGATAATGCTGTGTTTGAAGTAAGCATTGAGCAGCAATACGGCTTGCTCAACGCCCAAGGAGAAGCGCTTACAGAACTTGTGTATGAACTGATTCGCCCTATTACTTCAACGATTATCCGCATGGAAACGGCAGGGAAAATTCATTATTACGATGTAGAAAAAAATCAGTGGCTTTGGGATGAATAGCCTTGAGAAAGGGCAATTTCTCTACTTGAAAAAAGAGTGAAACTGCCTTTTTTTTCCTTTCAATAACATCAAAAATTAGTAAAAGACAAGGGGTATTCTTTGGTAATGATACACGTTTGTTCATGAAAAGTTGAAGAATAATCAACCTGAAAAAGCACCTACGTTTGGTTTACTACATGGAACTTTACAAATGTTAGTGAAATCCATTGCTGAAAAATTCTTTAAATACTAAAAATGCACGCTATGAAACTAAACCAATTTATCACCATATTTTCGCTTTGTCTTTTGCCGATTTTAGCCAATGCTCAAGACCCAATAACCTACTCAGCAGATTCTTGGATTAATACTGCTAGTACCGAAGAGCACAAAGAACCAGTTGAAATTACGTTTGGCGAAAGCGAAATTACCCTGACGGTGAACGGTGAGGCTTCGGTATTTTCGATTGAAAGCCAAGAAAAAGCCGATCATAAAGTAGAATATCAGGCAGCAAAAGATGGGAAAACCTATACCATCAAGGTACTTACCTTTAAAAATGCAACAATCTTGATTAGTGGCGATGACCTAAAAATGGCAATTAATGCCAAAACCTAGTAGGTATTAAAACAAAAGGTGAAAATGTTGTTTGGGTTGTTTATTCCGTAGCAAGAGAATGCCACAATCGAATAAATCGAGCGAGAGCAGAATTTCTGGGCGTTGGCAAAGTACATCCCAAGCTTGTTTCATATCGGCTGACCAGCGGATATCATCTACTACCACTACGCTATTTTCGTGCAGCTTGGGCAAGATGCTTTCAAAATAGTGCAACGTAGCTTGGTAGGTGTGGTTGGCATCCATATATACCAAATCAACTTTCGGTATTTTTTCTAAAGTTTGGGGGAGGGTATCTTCCAAATTACCCACAACAAGGCTGGGCGATAGCCCCATTTTTTCAAAAGTTTTCTGAGCGACTGCCGCCGTATGGGGGCAGCCTTCAAAAGTGATGATGGTAGCCGAGCGGTGTGCCAATTGAAGGTATAACGTGCCAATCCCGACCGAAGTCCCCAACTCTAGCACTTGCTCGGGTCGAAAATACTCCACCAGCCTAAAAAGCAACGCCCCTTTTTTAGGGGTTACCGCAGAGTGCTGCACGATTTCGGCAATTTTACGAGTGCTTTGTTTGAGCTTGCGCGAACCTGCACCCAAATCGGTTACTTCAATGCGTTTATTGCTGTAAAGCAAAGATTTGCGCACTTTTTCTATTTCCTCAAAAGCGTAAAATTGTTTGCCGCTCCCAATTACTTCGGCGTACAGTTGAAACACAAAAGGCGAGTGCAACCCGTGAGCGTTACGCGCATGCCAACGGTAGTGGGCGTATTGGCGAAGTAAGAAAAGATAGTGGGCAATCTCCATAGCAGCGCCAAAAGTACACATCGGCACTTAATTTAAGGGGAGAGATGGCTTGGTATTTTTTGGGGTAAGTATCGAGTGAGAAGGTAAGCAAACTCCTCGAAGGCTACGAATACCCCTGCAACTCTGCCGCCTTCTTCATTTTTTATTCGGTGCAGGAATCTCCTTTATAACACGGTTATACAGAATCTATTTCCCCTCATTGAACTTTCTGGGTTTTCATCGAGTTTACAATTTTGAAAATAACATATTAAAATATGTTGATATGTAATTTTATTTATCTATATTTGCTTTATCAACAGAAACACTTAAACAAGAAAAACCGCCATGAAGAAAATTGCTTCTATACTTTTGATAAGCCTTTGGGTAGGAGGCGTACAGGCTCAGGAAACCCGCTTGAGCCTTTCGGAAGCCATCGAGATTGCCCAAACCGAAAACTGGGAAGTCAAAAAATCGGAGCAGGCGTTACAAGCCGCTCGTGCGGGTTATCAGCAGACCCACAGCATATTTTTACCCACCGTACAGGTATCGGAAGCGGGAGCCACTACAACCGACCCGCTTATGGCCTTTGGGTTTCGCTTAAAGCAAGAAATTGTTCAAAACAGCGATTTCAACTCAGAACTATTAAACGACCCCGACCGCATCACCAATTTTAACACGCGCATAGAGGTACAGCAACCGCTCATCAATCTTGATGGGCTTTGGATGCGCAAGGCTGCTACTGCCAAACTGCAAGCTACCGAAATGCAAACCATGCGCACGAAGCATCATATTGCCTATGAGGTAAAGAAAGCGTACTACGGCTTACAATTTGCCATGCAAAGCAAAGGAGTGATTTTGACGGCATTAAAAGCTGCCGAGGCAATGTATAAAACAACGGAAGACAACCTTGCACAAGGATATGTGAAAGATGCCGACCTGATGGCAGTGAAAGTACGTGTGTTAGAATTACAAAATAACCTCGCCGATGTTGAAAATCAGATTGCCAACATTCAGGCAATGTTAGTGCATACGCTACGCTTAGAGCCTGGCACGCAACTTACCCTTACCGATGAGCTTTCCAAACCGGCAGTTTCTGCGAATGAGTACGCTATGGCTGAAATTCCTGCCAATCGCTCCGATTTCCAAGCGATGCAGTTTGCCATTCAGGCGAGGGAAAACATGCTCAAAGCCAAGAAAAACGAGTTTCTGCCGCGCCTCAACGCTATGGCAGCCTACGAGTGGAACGATTCGAACCTGTTTGGTACCGGCGCAAGCAACTACTTTATTGGTGCTACGTTGCAATGGACTCTTTTTAATGGATACAAACGTATCGGTGGCGTACAGCAAGCAAAAGCAGAGTTGCAACAAGAGCAGTTAAATTACGAACAGCATCTTTCGCAGAGCCAAGTGGCGTTACAAGAAGCTTACCGCAACTTATCGCTTGCCCAAAAGAAAATGGAAACCAACGAATTGGCAGTAAAACAAGCCGAAGAAAGTTTCCGCATTCGCAAAAATCGTTTTGAAGCAGGCATGGAAAAAACCGCCGATGTGCTCATGTCGGAAGCTATGGTTGCCCAACAACAACTCAACTACCTGCAAACGCTGTATCAGTACCGGGTAGCTCTTTTCACTTTAGAATTCCTTACAGAAGAATCGAAATAAAATAGCCTTAAACACTTAAGAAATCGAAATAACATGAAAACGTCTCAAAAATTAGTGTTCAGTATTATTGGAATTGCCGCAGCACTGTTTTTCCAAGCGTGTGGTGGCGAAGAAAAACAAGTAACTCGCCAAGAATTACCTACCGTACAGGTAAAAGCCATGGAAGCCAAAGTAGCAAAAGTCCCCATGCGCTACGAGTTTGCCGCTCAAGTAACCTCTGCCGACCAAGCCAAATTGAGTACCCGCATTATGGGGCAAATCACGATGCTTTCCGTAGAAGAAGGCGAAAAAGTACAGAAAGGGCAAGTAGTGGCACGAATTAAAAGTGCCGATATCGAAGCAAGTAAGGCACGTGTAGAAGCCAATATGAACGAAGCGATGGCAGCACTTGCCAACGTTGAGAAAAACTACAACCGCATTAAGCAACTCTACGATAAAAAATCGGCGACACAGAAAGAACTCGACGACATTACAGCTGCCTACGATATGGCAAAGGCGAAAGTAGCTTCAATCGAGCAAATGCAAAACGAAGTGCAAGCTAACTTGGGGTATGCCGTATTAACGGCTCCGTTTACCGGCTATATCACCAAGAAATTTATGAACCAAGGCGATTTAGCTACGCCAGGCATGCCCGTAGTGATGATTGAATCGCAAGAGAATTTTGAAGTAAAAGCCAGCGTTCCCGAAACCGAAATAGGCATGATGAACGAAGGAGATGAGGTGCACGTGGCAATCGATGCGCTCAACCAAGAAGTAAAAGGTACGATTGCCCGCATAAACCCTTCGGGAGGCTATGCCGGCGCGCAATTCGAAATGACAGTGCTCTTGCAAGGCGATGCCCTAGCGAAACAGCTAAAAAGTGGGCTATTCGCTACGGTAATTGTAGAAAAAGGAGCGACCCAAAAACTAATGGTACCGAAAGAAGTGCTCGTACAACGTGGGCAGTTGAAAGGGTTTTATACCATTAACCATAAAAGTGAAGCGATGCTTCGCTGGGTACGTACCGGAAAAGAAATTGGGGATAGCATAGAAATCCTCTCTGGCCTCGACGAAGGCGAGCAAATCATCGTTTCGTACGAAGGCAAATTGCAAGACGGGCAGAAAGTAGCGCTGATGAACTGATTGCCATCCCTTTTTATCCCCCTATTATCTCTTTAAAAGAAAAAACAAAACACATATAATTATGAGAACAGGAATCGCCGGAAGTCTGGCAGAAAAGTTTATCAACTCTAAGCTGACCCCGTTGCTGATGATTGCGTTCATGGCAATAGGAATGTACAGTGCTTACCTGACCCCTCGGGAAGAAGAACCTCAAATTGATGTGCCCATCGCCGATGTATTCTTCCGCTACCCCGGTGCGAGTGCCGAAGAGGTAGAATCGCGCATCGTAGCACCTATGGAGAAGATTATTTCGAACATCCCCGGCGTAGAGTATGTCTACTCCACTTCGATGCCTGGGCAAGCGATGCTTATTGTGCGTTACTACGTAGGCGACGATGTAGAACGCAGCATTGTGAAACTCTACAACGAGGTGATGAAAAATATGGATCGCATGCCGGCAGGGGTAAGTATGCCCTTAGTAAAAACACGTGCGATTGACGATGTACCTGCATTGGCTCTCACGTTGTGGAGCGATCGCTACGACGACTACGAGTTGAAACGCGTGGCGCAGGAACTCAATTCAGAAATAGAAAAAATTCAAGAAGTATCGGCAACCCAAGTAATTGGCGGGCGCAACCGCCAATTAAACATCCAGCTCGATAAAGAGCGCATGTCGGCATATAACCTTGATATACTCGCCATTACACAGCAATTGCAAGCGGCAAACCAGCAAGTAGCTTCCGGCGCTTTTAACCAAAACAACGAAGAGTATTTGGTAGAAACTGGCTCGTTCCTTCAGACACTCGACGACGTGGAAAATCTGATTGTAAGTGTAGTAGGTGGGCAAGCTGTGTACCTGAAACAAGTCGCCGATATTACCGACGGCCCAGAAGACCCCACCCAGTATGTGGAGTTTGGCATGGGAGCCGGCACAGCCGAAGCATACGTGTACGGAACATACCCTGCGGTAACGATTTCCATTGCCAAGCGTCGCGGGGCAGATGCCATGCGCCTTGCTGAGCAGATTTTAGATAAAACCGAGCGTTTGAAAGGCACACTGATCCCTTCTGACATCCACATTGCCGAAACGCGGAATTATGGTAAAACGGCATCGCACAAAGTATCGGAGCTGATTTTACACTTGTTCGGTTCGGTAGTAGCGGTAACCATTGTAGTGGCATTATCGATGGGCCTACGCGGTGGGCTTGTAGTGTTCCTTTCCGTACCCATTACGTTTGCCCTCACCATGTTTGTGTATTACCTCTATGGCTACACGCTCAACCGGATTACGCTATTTGCCTTAGTGTTTGTAACCGGTATTGTGGTTGACGACTCCATCATTATCGCAGAAAATATGCACCGCCACTTTAAAATGAAGAAACTGCCGTTCTTACAAGCGGCGATTGCCTCTATCAACGAGGTGGGCAACCCTACTATTTTAGCCACCTTTACGGTAATTGCAGCAGTATTGCCAATGGCATTTGTTTCCGGACTGATGGGCCCTTACATGAGTCCAATGCCTATTGGGGCAGCAATGGCGATGTTATTCTCGCTGCTTGTGGCGCTGATTATTACTCCGTTTTTGGCATATCGTTTATTGAAAAACGATTCGCACGGTAGCGACGAAAAAGAGTACCGCCTCGAAGATACGCTCATCTACAAAGTATACTATCGCTTTATGAGTCCGTTAGTAGCTAGCGCCTGGAAACGTTGGGCATTCATCGGGAGTATTACCTTGTTATTGCTCGGTTCTATGTCGTTGTTTTATTTCCGTGCGGTAGAAGTGAAAATGCTTCCTTTCGATAATAAAAATGAGTTCCAAGTAGTGATTGATATGCCCGAGGGTACTACACTAGAAAAAACTGCCGTAGTAGCCAAAGAAATTGGGGCATTTCTTGCCGACCAAGCCGAAGTGCAGAACTACCAGTTATACGTGGGTACTTCAGCGCCTATGAACTTCAACGGGTTAGTGCGCCACTACGACCTCCGCAGTGGTTCGAGCGTAGCCGATATTCAGGTAAACCTCCTCGATAAAGGCGATCGGAGCATCCAAAGCCACGATATTGCGAAAAAGTACCGCCCACAAATTCAGCAAATTGCTGCTAAGTACAACGCCAACGCAAAAGTTGTAGAAGTACCTCCTGGCCCTCCGGTGATGTCGACACTGGTAGCCGAAGTATACGGCCCCGATTTAGACCAATCGCGCGATATTGCCGCACAAGTGAAGCAAATCTTTGAGGAAACCGAGGGAATTGTGGATGTAGATTGGATGGTAGAAGACGACCAAAAAGAATTTAATTTTGAAGTTGATAAAGAAAAAGCAATGCTTGCCGGGGTAAGCACCCAGCAAATTGTGCAAACGCTAAACATGGCGTTGCAAGGGCAACCCGTATCGCGCTTGTACCAAGAAGATGAAATTGAACCGGTGAACATCAAATTGCGCTTAAGCGAAGAAGAACGCTCAAGTCTTGCCGATTTGCGCAATCTCAATGTGCGCACCATGACTGGGCAGCTTGTTTCAGTCGGCGATTTGGTAACCGTAAAAGAGCAGATACAAGAAAAGAGCATCTACCGAAAAAACCAGAAACGTGTGGTATATGTAACTGCCGATGTTGCCGGAACCATTGAAAGCCCGGTGTATGCCATCCTCGATGTGTCGGAAAAGTTCAAAGAATTAACCCTGCCCACAGGCTATACCTTAGAAGAATTCTATACCGATCAGCCATTTATGGAGCAAGATTTCGGAATCAAGTGGGACGGAGAATGGCACATTACCTACGAAGTATTCCGCGATTTAGGAGGCGCCTTCGCCGTGGTACTAGTTATTATTTACATGCTCATTATCGGATGGTTCCAAGACTTTAAAGTGCCTATCGTGATGATGGTAGCAATTCCGCTCTCAATGGTAGGTATTCTGTTAGGGCACTGGTGGCTCGGGGCATTCTTTACCGCTACTTCTATGATTGGCATGATTGCCCTTGCCGGCATCATGGTGCGGAACTCCGTATTGCTAATCGACTTTATTAACTTAAGATTGGCAGAAGGAGCACCTCTGCGCGAGGCGGTAATCGAAGCCGGCGCTGTGCGTACCACGCCCATTTTGCTCACTGCTGGCACGGTGGTAATTGGTGCCTTTGTCATCTTGTTCGATCCCATTTTCCAAGGGCTAGCGATTTCGCTCATGGGTGGATCGATTGCCTCTACGGTATTGACCTTGCTCATTGTGCCGCTCATCTATTTCATGACCGAGCGGAAGAAATATAAAGACCGTGAAACAGGTTTAGCTTATGCTGAAAACGATGCCGCTTCGCAAGAAGAAGATACGCCCAAACTTGTAGAAGAAGAAAAGTAATCTGGTGCAGTGTGATGAAAGGTGCGCAGTGCATACGCTGCGCAGCCTTTTTCCCTAATTTATTATTTAAATACATGAAAATATAAACATATTTAGTTATGAAGCTGTTAGTTGTCATGGGAATCGAAGCCTACAAAGAAGAACTCAAAAAAATATTCTTCGAAAGCAACGTCTTTGTATTTAGCGAGATGGAGGTTGCGGGGTTCAAACGCCCCGAAGCAAATGCGAGCCGAAGCGGCAACTGGTTTTCAGGGGGGAGCACTCCGGTGTACTCCACAATGTGCATCGCCTTCACCGAAGCCGAAAATGCCGATAAGGTACTGCAAGCCATTGCATCATTCAACCAAAATAGCGAGGTGGTCAATCCATTTCATGGCTATCAACTTAGTGTAGAAAAATCCATTTAATAACCATTTATCACAATTCATTATGAGAGAACGAATTATTCGCATCGTAGCAGGCAGCTTTATCTTGCTTAGCTTGTATTTAGGCTACAACGTGAACGAATACTGGTTTTTGTTCACCGCATTTGTAGGGGTAAACTTGCTACAATCCGGGATTAGCCGCTGGTGTTTGCTTGAAACTATCTTGAAAAAGATGGGCGTAGGCGAACCCAAAACACAGGAGAATTCGCAGACGAAAACGTATGCGTAAATGCTATAAACAAAGGGCTTTTGCAAGGGGGATCACATAGATTTCATAAGTGTTTTGTTTGAGTCAGAGGGTTGTACCGTGGTACAGCGAGCTTTGCTTACCCGCCTGATTGTATAAGTCTCATGATTGTTTAACGCCCTTTGTTTTGTTGTTTTGAGAACCGAATCATCCCGATTCGGTTTTCTTTTCAAAGTCTATAAGCAACTGAAAGAAAATGGGAAGCGAGTTACAAAACGTGCGATGGCGAATTAAATTTATGCGGGTGGTGTATGTAACCATTGGGTGGACCCTCGCTGGGATTTTTCTTGCCGTGTACGAGCATGTAATTAGCCAAACCTCTTTGTATGAGCCCACGGTAATTTATCGTTTTTCGCAAAATGTACTCAACAACCTGTTCATGACCATCTTTGGAGGCTTTTCTGTGGCAGTCATCGAAGTGTACTACCTCAAAGAAAAGTTCAGCGATTATTCGTTTTTGAATGCGGTAATCTTGCGTGGCTTTTTTTATGTAGCAAGCATCTGGGTCATTTCCTCTATCGCCTCGTGCCTATTTAACTTACACCTGCCTTTCTTCGAAGATAACTCCGGGAATTTCGTGCAATGTTCCTTGAGTTTTCTCATGAGCTTTGATTTCCTCAAGCACGTAATTACGTGGAGTCCACTCGCTTGGGCAACCCTATTTTTTTTGCAAGTGAGCGATAAATACGGACAAGGCGTACTGTGGCAGTTTCTTATGGGGAAATACCACCACCCTAAAGAAGAAGAGCGCATTTTTATGTTTCTCGATTTAAAATCTTCTACGGCAATTGCCGAAAAATTAGGGCATGTCAAATATTTTGAGCTACTAAACGAGTTCTATGAAGATATTACCTACGCCATTTTGAACCACAAAGGCGAGATCTATCAATACGTAGGTGATGAAATTGTGATTTCGTGGAAACTCAAAAACGGGCTAGAAAACAACAATGCATTGGTAGTATTTTTTGAAATAGAAGAAGAAATCCGCCAGCACCGAGAGAAATACCTCAAAAAGTATGGGTTAGTTCCTGAGTTTAAGGCAGGGCTTCACTTTGGTAAGGTAACTACCGGCGAAATTGGCGTTATTAAAAAAGAAATTATTTTTACAGGTGATGTACTCAACACTACCTCGCGCATCCAAAATGTATGCAATATCCACAAAGCGAAACTGTTGGTTTCCAAAGCATTGTACCAAAAGTTTAGCCTCAATTCCCACCGCTACCATGTGCGCGATATGGGCGATGTCCAACTCCGGGGAAAATCGGAGCATGTAAGTATTGTAGCCATTGAAGCACAACATCGCGAATACGCCTCCTAAGGAGAGTATCTTAACAGTTTAACGCCTTCTTAACGCGCTTTAGAATGGTGAACCTGAACAATATTGCTTAAAATTCAATCTTATTGTTTATCACAATTTTTCAGGTTAACCCTTAACATTACTAAAATGATACACACGAATTGGAAATTGTTGGGCGTGGCAGTTCTGTTAGGCATAGCATTTTGCACCATGCCAACGGAAGCTGAAGCACAACGCAAAAAGAACAAGAAAGGACAACAAGAAGAAACACAAAAGAAAGAGAAACCCAAAGCGAAAAAAGGTGATCCGAAGCCCTATGCCGAGGTAATCACTAGTGAAGCTACTTCAGACGAAGGCTTGTTTACTGTGCACCAAGTGGACGATAAGTACTACTACGAAATCCCCGATTCGCTCTTTGGGCGCGAAATGCTCATGGTAAGTCGCATTGCCAAAACTGCCACAAACATTGGCTACGGAGGCGAAAAATTCAACGAGCAAGTGCTAGTATGGGAGAAAAAAGGCAATAAAGTGTATGTAAGAGTACGGTCGTATCAGAACATTGCCAGCGATACTACCAAGGCGATTTACCAAGCAGTGAAAAACTCTAACCTTGACCCTATCCTAGCTGCTTTTGATGTAGCCGCTCTCAGCAAAGATTCTTCAGGAGTAGTGATTGACGTTACCGATATGTTCACCAAAGATGTGAAAGCGCTCGGAATGCCCGAGGGCCGTCGGAATCAGTACAAAGCCAATCGGCTCGATGGCGACCGCACCTACATCGAATCTATCAAAAGCTATCCTATCAACATCGAGGCACGTTCTGTGAAAACCTATCTTGCAAATAACCCACCATCAAACTCCGATATGGGTTCTATTACCATAGAAATCAATAATTCGATGATTTTGCTACCCAAAGAACCGATGATGCCCCGCCACTTCGACCAACGCGTAGGCTGGTTTACCAGCTCGCAAGTCGATTACAGCCTTGATGCCCAAAAAGCAAAGCGTACCACCTACCTCGATCGTTGGAAACTCGTCCCCAAAGATATCGAAGCTTACAAGCGCGGCGAACTGGTAGAACCTGTAAAACCGATTGTATATTACATTGACCCGGCAACGCCTAAAAAGTGGATTCCTTACCTCAAGCAAGGCGTAGAAGATTGGCAAGTTGCTTTCGAAGAGGCAGGGTTTAAAAATGCCATTATTGCTAAAGAAGCGCCAACTCCCGAGGAAGACCCTGAGTGGAGCCCCGAAGATGCCCGCTACTCTGTAATCCGTTACTTTGCCTCCGACATTCAAAATGCCTACGGCCCGCACGTATCGGATCCACGCTCGGGCGAAATCATTGAAAGCGATATTGGCTGGTACCACAACGTAATGAACCTACTGCGCAATTGGTTCTTTATACAAACTGCCGCGATTAACCCAAAAGCCCAATCCGTTGAGTTCGACGACGAAGTAATGGGCAGACTGATTCGGTTTGTATCGGCACACGAAGTAGGGCATACCCTCGGACTCCCTCACAATATGGGCGCGAGCGTAGCCTATCCAGTCGATTCTCTACGTTCGCCTACGTTTACGAAAACAATGGGAACCGCACCTTCTATTATGGACTACGCCCGCTTTAACTATGTAGCGCAACCCGAAGATGGAGATGTTGCCTTAATGCCACAAGTTGGAATTTACGATAAATATGCCATCAAATGGGGGTATTCGTACATCTCCGATGCCACCACGCCTGAAGCGGAAAAGTCCACCCTCGATCAATGGATTAAAGAACACGAAGGCGACCCACTCTATCGTTTTGGCCGCCAAATGGGCAACCCCATCGATCCTTCGTCGCAAACCGAAGATCTTGGCGATGATTCCATGCTTGCCAGCGAGTACGGCATCAAGAACTTAAAGCGTATTGTACCCAACTTGGTTGAGTGGACCAAGGAAGACGGTAAAAATTACGAAGACCTAGAAGAAATGTATGGGCAAGTACTCGGGCAATGGAACCGCTACATGGGGCATGTAACCGCGAATGTAGGAGGAGTGTACGAAATCTATAAAACTTACGACCAAGAAGGTGCAGTGTACACGCACGCCCCCAAAGAAAAGCAACAACGTGCCGTGCAGTTTCTGATTAATCAAGCCTTTGAAACCCCCGAGTGGATGATTGACCGCGACATTTTGGGCAAAGTAGAACACACAGGTATGGTAGAGCGTATTCGCCGTGCGCAAGAACGCATTTTGAATAACCTGATGGATTTCAGCCGCTTAGCCCGGATGATTGAAAACGAAGCCCTCAACGGCAATAGTGCCTACTCAATTTTGGAAATGATGGATGACCTCCGAGGAGGAGTTTTCACGGAAGCTACCCGAGGCAGAGATGTGGACACTTACCGCCGTAACCTACAACGTGCTTACATTGAAGGGCTCGAAAAATTGATGATGGAAGAGCAACCCTCTGTTTCAGGACGTATAAGCCGCTTTATTGGGTACACACCTATCGACGTGAGCCAATCGGACATTCGAGCTATTGCCCGAGGCGAGCTCAATCAGTTACGCACACTGATTCGCCGGGGAGCCTCCTCAGCACGCAATACAATGACGCGCTATCACTACGAAGATTTGCTTGTTCGTATTGATGATATTTTGAATATCGAAGATTAACGAGCTAAACAGCAGCGTACAGGAAAGCCTGCCGTTTTCGGCAGGCTTTTTTTATCGAAAATAATGAACCATACCTGCCCACTCTATAAGGCAAAGAGTTTGGTAACGAAAAAAATAAAAAGCTAAAATGTTACATATAGTGAAACATTTTAGCTTTTTTGTAAAATTGTTACAGGTTGTAAAACCTCCAAGCTACAACTACCGATATCTGCTCGAAGTGTTTAGCAAAGATAGCTAAGAATCGACGACGATATTCTTTAAGAGAGCCTGCCCTTTTATAGAAGTCTCACAAAGCATACAATCCTACGTAATAGGAGAGGAGCTAAAGAAAACTCGTTGGAGCTTCCTTCTCCGAAAACCACAGAAATCTATACGCACATTACTAAAAAAGGGATGGAAAAGATTGTGAGTTTGCCACCATCTCATGATGTATAGGAATAACAGAAAGAAAAATACTTTATCTAGGCATGCATTTGGGTTACAACAGCCTTGATATAACCATGATAATTCTTAGGCATCAAACCTCAATAACGCCCTAGAGGATGCTTAAAGCCCTCCATATACTCTTGCCAGTTTACGATACATACATGCTGAGTATCTACTTCGGTAATCCCGACATCGTAGCAGAAATAATACACCTTTCCTTTTTGAGTTCGATAAATGGTAGTGAAGTAATTAAAGTTGTACCCTAATTCATGTAGGTATTCTTTTCGTAAAGTTGATTTTCCCTGCGGGTTGATTCGGCGCAAAATTCTCCAGTTCGTTTTTAAGATTTTATTGACTTGCGTAACGATATCTTCTTTTTCTTGCCGCTGTTTATTGTGAAAAGACGATTTGCAATATTCATCACAAAACTTTTTACCCTTTCTGCCTTTTAAGAGCTGATTGCATTGCTTGCAGTACTCCATAATCTATGTTCTAACCGTGTATATACGTATAATATACGTTTATATACGGATAAAACACGATTAACCCTTTTATATTTTTTACTATTGCTCTCTGAGTTAAAGCAGATAGTACCATGTCAAATACTCCAAAAATCATCCTACACCATGCTCAGGCGTACGGGCAGAACGTCATACGGCTTGAGTTTGATATTGAAAACAAGCTGATTGCAGCAAAAGCCAAAACGCTTCACGACCGTAAGTGGAATAAAAAAGAAGCGTATCTATATATACCCAATACCCGAAATCACTTAAAAAACATCTTCAGCACCTTTAAAGGGATTGCTTGGGTGGAAGCCAAGCAGTTTCTAACCACGAAACCAAAATGCAGAAAAAGAAAAGAGACACCTGAGGTAATAGGGAATGGTAGCCAACTCAAAAAAACAGAATCAAGGACATACACCATCACTAAACCATGTCCTGAAATCTATACTAACAAACTAAAAACGCTGAATTATAGCTACCAAACACTAAAAACCTACAAGGCACTCTTTATAGACTACATTAACTTCTACCCTGAAATTGAACCCCAAAACCTTACTAAGCAGCACATTAACGATTATATTATCTATTTGGTAAAGGAACGAAATGTTACAGTATCGTATCAGAACCAAGCAATTAATGCGATTAAATTTTACTATGAAAAAGTATTGGGCAAAGAACGTGAAACCTATTATATAGAGCGCCCTGAAAAACCGTTCCGACTACCAGAAGTACTGAGCGAAGAGGAAGTGGCTCGCATTTTTAAACAGGTAGAGAACCTCAAACACAAAAGCATCTTATACCTCATTTATGCAGGAGGATTACGTATTTCTGAGGCTTTGAACTTACAACTCAGCGATATTTTATCGGATAGGGGTATGATAATAATACGCAATGGGAAAGGTAGAAAAGACAGGACAACGCTTCTTTCGAAAAAAATGCTTGCCATGCTACGGGCTTACTACAAAGAGTACCGCCCCAATAAGTGGTTGTTTGAAAGCCCCGATGGAGGACAATATAGTGCTTCGAGCGTAAGAGCAATCCTTAAAAGAGCTACGGTAAAAGCAGGCATTCACCGCAAAATAACACCACATACGCTGCGGCACAGCTTTGCTACTCATCTTTTAGAGCGTGGTACCGATTTAAGATACATTCAAAACTTACTAGGACATGGTTCAGCCAAAACCACAGAAATCTATACGCACATTACTAAAAAAGGGATGGAAAAGATTGTGA
>CAYMYI010000051.1:0-26812 GCA_964394585.1 uncultured Roseobacteraceae bacterium | reverse complement strand
GGAAAATTTTGAATACATCATTCCGGTGTTTGGGATTATAGCATTAGCCTATACGGTGTTGCAATCTCGCTGGGTTTCTGCGCAAGATGCCGGGGATGAAAAAATGCAAAAACTAGGCAAATACATTGCCCAAGGTGCCATGGCATTTTTGAAAGCCGAATGGAAGATTATGGCGTATTTTGCTGTATTTACCGCTATTTTATTGGGTTGGTCGGGCACGCTAGTAGAAACTTCTGACTGGCTAATTGCCGTTGCGTTTTTGATTGGTGCAGTAGCTTCAGCTTTTGCGGGGTACATCGGGATGAACATTGCAACAAAAGCCAATGTACGTACAGCACAGGCTGCGCGTACTAGCTTGCCAAAAGCACTGAAAGTTTCTTTTGCAGGGGGCTCGGTAATGGGCTTGGGCGTTGCCGGACTTGCAGTGCTCGGCTTAGGTAGTTTGTTCATCGTTTTCTACCAGATGTATGTAATAGGTACAGGCGGCGATGTGAATGGTATTGCCATGGAAAAAGCCTTGGAAGTTCTCGCGGGGTTCTCTTTAGGAGCGGAATCTATTGCTCTTTTTGCTCGTGTAGGCGGAGGGATTTACACCAAAGCCGCCGATGTAGGTGCTGACCTTGTAGGGAAAGTAGAAGCGGGCATCCCCGAAGATGATCCACGTAACCCAGCTACCATCGCCGATAACGTAGGCGATAACGTAGGCGATGTAGCCGGTATGGGTGCCGATTTGTTTGGCTCTTACGTAGCTACTGTATTGGCTACAATGGTATTAGGGCGCGAGATTAACGCTACTTCCGATGCATTCGGCGGAATTTCTCCCATTTTGTTGCCGATGTTTATTGCAGGGCTAGGTATTGTGTTTTCAATCATAGGTACTTTTTTAGTGCGCGTTTCTGACGAGAAAGGAAATGTACAAGGCGCTCTAAACCTAGGAAACTGGGGTTCTATTATTCTTACCGCCATTGCCTCGTATTTCGCAGTACAATGGATGTTACCCGAATCTATGGAAATTCGTGGAGTCTCCTTCACTTCGATGGATGTATTTTGGGCGATTGCGCTAGGGCTCTTGGTCGGTGCGTTAATGAGTATCATTACAGAATATTACACAGCTATGGGACGCCGCCCGGTGAATTCCATTGTAAAGCAATCTTCTACAGGGCATGCCACTAATATTATTGGCGGCCTTTCCGTGGGGATGGAATCCACGGTGCTGCCTATCCTCGTATTGGCAACCGGTATTTATGGTTCGTATCAGCTTGCAGGTTTGTATGGTGTGGCTATTGCCGCTGCCGGTATGATGGCAACAACTGCCATGCAACTAGCCATCGACGCCTTTGGCCCTATTGCCGACAATGCCGGCGGTATCGCAGAGATGTCGGGCTTACCTGAAGAAGTACGAGGAAGAACCGACGTGCTCGATGCCGTAGGAAACACGACAGCCGCTACCGGAAAAGGATTTGCCATTGCCTCAGCAGCATTGACAGCCCTTGCTTTATTTGCCGCTTTTGTAGGCATTTCAGGTATCGACTCTATCGATATTTACAAAGCCGACGTATTAGCAGGACTATTCATCGGAGGGATGATTCCGTTTATCTTCTCTTCATTAGCGATTGCAGCGGTAGGGCGTGCAGCCATGGCAATGGTTGAAGAAGTACGCCGCCAGTTTAAAGAGATTCCCGGCATTATGGAATACAAGCAAGAGCCTGAGTACGATAAGTGCGTTGAAATTTCAACGCAAGCGTCTATCCGCGAAATGATTGCCCCCGGCTTAATTGCCCTTATCGTTCCTGTAATTGTAGGCTTTTCGTTCGGACCGGAAGTACTCGGCGGCTTACTCGCAGGTGTAACCGTCTCAGGAGTACTGATGGGCATGTTCCAAAACAATGCAGGAGGAGCATGGGATAACGCTAAAAAATCGTTTGAAAAAGGGGTTGAAATCAATGGAAAAATAGAGTACAAAGGCTCGGATGCCCATAAAGCATCGGTTACTGGCGATACTGTAGGTGACCCGTTCAAAGATACTTCAGGACCTTCTATGAATATTCTTATAAAGTTGATGTCGATTGTGTCGCTAGTAATTGCACCACACATTTCGGAAAAAGCACACGGGACTGCTTCCTATGAAAAACAGGAAACGGTAATTGAAGTGGTAGACCAAGAGCCAATTGAGTTTACCGATTATGCGCCAGAAGATTTGACCGATTTGATGTTCAGCGAAGAACCTAAGTTGGAACAACGCCACTTCGATTGGTTGGAACTTGTAGTAGCAAAAATGGAAAAAGATTCTGCTGTGCGCTTAATCTTTGAAGCACGCACAAACCAGCCTCTCAATTTCGATCCTACGGTTCGTCAGCGTCGTTTGCAAGAGTATTTCCTATCAAAGGGAATTGATTCATCGCGCATTGGTATTGAAGTAATCCAAGAAAAAGAAAACCCGAACGAAAAAATACAAGAAGTCAATTTAAAAATTGAAATGTAAAAGTTCGGATATTACTTAAAAGATAAAAGCCCTCTATCACAATTAATAGAGGGCTTTTTCATTACCATAGGCGTGTATTAATAGTAATAATCGCGAGGTAAAATAGCTGCCATCACTAAGTAAATTAAAATTGGGGAGCCTATCCCCAAAATGGTGAAAATGGCAAAAATAATGCGTAACAAACTTGAGTCGATATCGAAGTAGCGGGCTAACCCACCGCATACGCCAAATACCATTTTGTCGTCTTCTGCTCTTACTAGTTTCATGATTTTTTCAAAGTTTAGTTGGGTTTAGAAATACATGTGGCTCTATTAATAGCCTACTATAAAAAACGTAATAGAACCTAAACTCGTTACAAGATGATTCGTATTTTGCATAATCTCTTACGGCTTGCACTTGTTTAGACGCTAACAACCAATGAACCGTTACAATTCTTTTTTACCCCGTATGGCCTGTTTCAGAAAACGTTTTTGGGTATTCGTTTTGGTTTATCTGTGCTCATTAGTAGGGCTACAGCCATTTTGCAATGCACAGAATGAAGAGCGCATTGACTCGTTAAAGTCTCTGTTGAATGCCAAGGTGCCCGATAGCACCAAAATCAACATTTGGGTGCAGCTGGCATTTGAATATGTGAATGTAGACTCAGCCAAAACGTTTGAGTATGGAATGCAAGCCATCAACCTTGCCGAAACCATTGCATACCCCAAAGGAAAAGCCTCCGCTATGATACACCTGGGTTGGGCAGTGCTGCGAAAAGGACATTACAAAGAGGCACACGACCAATTTCAGCTTGCGTATTCAATTGCTAAAAAACAAGAATATTGGAGCTGCATGGGCGATGCTCTACACGGACTTTCTACCGTGGAAGGCGAAGGCAACCAAGACTACGAAAAAGCCTATGAGTACATCACTAGAGCACTAGAACTGCACGATAAAGCGGATAACCTTGAAGGAAAAGCGCTGTGCTACAACCAGCGAGCGATTATTTTCTTTTACCGAGGAAAAATTTATCATGCACTAGAAGATTTTATTGCAGCTTTAAAAATTCGAGAAAAACTACAGCAGCCCGAAAAGCAAAGTTCTCTTATACAGAATATAGCCACACTCTACAAAAATATTGGAGACGACCACAAAGTGCTTCCTTATTATCATAAGGCAATTCAGCTCGATAAGAGATATGGCAACACTCGCTCTTTGGGAATTACCTATAGCAATATGGCGGAAATTTATGTCGATATGCAAGCATACGACTCTGCAAAATGGTACTCTAATCAAGCTCTGACGCTGTTCAAATCCTTGGACTATCCCCTCGGACTTGCAGGGGTTTACATTTCTCTTGGAGATGCCTACCTTCACGAAGACTCTCTGCAAAAAGCAGAGAATAGTTTGAAAGAGGCGTTAGCCATTAAGCAAAGAGTACAAGGAACTGGATCAACCGGATACATTTTGCACAATCTTGCCGAAGTGTACCTCAAAAAAGGGGACATTGAACAAGCCTATCGTTATGCGGTGCAGAGTCAGCAATTAGCCGAAGAAAATCAGAATGTGCAAAACCTGTTTGATGCCTTGGAAATATTGTCAAGAGTACAGCTAGCTCAACAGAACTACAGAGAGGCATATCAACTACGCGATCGGTATGAGGCATTGGAAGATTCGATGAGTAATCGCGAAAATTTGCAAGAAATCGCTCGTATCGAAGCGGAGTATACTTTTTATAAAGAAAAAGATTCGCTAGCATTTGCCCAAGAAAAAGTACGGATGGCTTACGAAATGGAAATTGAAGAGCGCAAACGTAAGCAGTGGTTTATTGGAGTTGCCCTCGTGATTTCACTATTGATGTTGGGGGTTATCTATCGGCAAAATAGACAGCAACTGATGGCTAATACCAATTTGGTACAGCTAAACGCGGAAATTAAAAGTCAGCGTGATGAAATTTTGCAACAAGCCGATACACTTGCTGAACAAGCTCAGCAGCTAGAAAAACAAAATATCCGTTTATTGGAACTTAATGAAGAAAAAAATCTGCTAGTAGGAGTGGTAGCGCACGATTTAAAAAGCCCTTTAAGTCAAATAAAAGGGTTGCTCACTATTATTGAAAGTACTGAAAAAAGTTTGTTGGAGGAAACTAAGACCTGTATTCAAATGATGAAAGATTCGGTTGCCCGCCAACAAAATCTGATTGGCCGTATCTTAGATGTAACTGCTATCGATAAAGAGCGTCTTGCTTTGCAAATGCAACCCGTATCGTTTCCAACGCTTTTGGCAGAAACGGCTCAGACGTTTGCAAATGTTGCCGAAAAAAAAGAAATCCAATTAATCGATACAGGTATAGCGCCTCTATCTGCCAAAGTAGAGGTAGATCCTGCCTATCTCCGGCAGGTTTTTGAAAATCTATTCTCCAATGCTATTAAATTTTCACCATTACAGAAAACAGTGTGGTATGGCGTTGATCAATCGCAAGGGAGTTGGCGTGCCTACATTCGCGACGAAGGACCGGGAATTCACGAAGCCGACCTAAAAAAGCTCTTCGTAAAGTTTGAGAAGTTAGCAGCAAAACCCACAGCCGGTGAAAGTTCTACCGGGCTAGGGCTTGCCATTGTAAAAAAATACATCGACGCTATGGATGGGCGTATTTGGTGCGAAAGCCAAGTAGGAGAGGGCGCTACGTTTTGGGTAGAGTTTGCGAAAGCTTAAAAACTCCCTTGTATGGTAACATAAAAGCTACGCGGAGGCGATGGAATAATGCCCGGCCCTGGGTAGCCGGTGGCACGGCGGGTAAAGTAGCGAGCATCGAGTAGGTTATTAATTCCGGTTTCAAATTGCAAAAATTTATACCGGTAGGAAAGCGAAGCATCCATAATGCCATAAGCAGGAATTTCCCCAATGATGCCTTCACGGCTATCGCCTTCCGGGGCTACCCCGGTGTTTTCGGCATCGGTGTATTGCTCTGAAAGGTAGGTGTACTGAAGGCTTCCCTGTAAATTTCGGTATCCAAAGCGCAAGCCGGTTTTCAGGTTTACCGCAGGAATAAATTCTACATTTCTGCCTGCTACGTTGTTTTCTTCGCTAGCAAGATATTCCGATTGTGTAAGTGCTAAGTTGATAAAAGGATTTAAACGCACCTGCCGGTTCGATATCGCCAACGTTTGGGCAGCATTCCAGTCTAAAAAAAGTTCCAACCCATACATAAGGGCATCGCCGATATTTTTGCGAACTCTATCGCCTTTATTAGGGCCGGATGCTTCCAAAATAGTCCCGATGCGGTCGTTATATAAAATTGCAAATGCTCCAACGTCGTACGAAAGCTGCCCTTTCCATTTACCTCGCATACCCATATCACTCGTGAACCCCTTTTCATCTTGTATGTTAGGATCGATAATAAACGTAGGGTTCACAACACGAATATCGCTAAACGTTACCGACCGATAGTTTTGCGAAATATTGCCGTATAGTTCCAGATCGTCCGAAACTGTATAGCTTCCTCCGACACCTAAAAGCACGAAGGTACGCTCGAGTTGGCGGTTGTCGCTGAGTGGTTGACGGAAAATTTCGTTCCCGGCGTTGTCGTAACGTACTTCGGTATAGCTACCTTCCGATTCGGTTTTAATATGCTCTAATCGGAAACCAGGGGTGATAGAGAGCCGGTCGTTCACAAAGAAGATATGCTCGCCGAAAAGTGCAAAATTTAGGTTGGGGAAATCAAACGCAGATTGGTTAGGGTAGGAGGGGTATATAGTATTTTGGAATGAAAAGTTGGCGTCGCCCCCCGGTGTACCAGGGCCTTGCACCGAACGGTTATTGGCTTGGTAAAATTTAGCCCCGATTAGGAAAACGGCGTTGCGCCTTATGAGTGAGTAGCGGGTAAGAAAGCGAGCTTCCGCTCCCCAATTGCGGAACTGCCCTTTGATCAAATCGCGGGTGAAAGCCTCCACATCGTCGGGCTCTGTGATAGGGTTGCGCTCAGGGCGTTGAGGGTCTCCTCGGAATCCCAATGCATTACGTTCGGCATCAAGCCCAAAAAGATTCAAGCTAAAATCGGATTTAGAAGAGAATTTATGGTCTACTTTTACGGAAAGCAAGCGCCAATCTACTTCAAACCAATTGCGCTCTCGATTGCTAAAAGTGAAATCTTCGGCAAATTGCGTATCGGTTAAACCGCCTGCCTGTTGCGCCAAGTAGTGTAAGTAGGTTGCTTCTACGGTAAATGCCGTTTTTTCGCTAAGTTGATAGCGCGCCATGAGAAACGCGTTCTTTGAGTCAAAATCGGAATTTTCGCGAAATCCTTCTCCGGTTTTATAATTGAAATAGGTGTAATAACTGAATTTCCCCACTGTTCCCGAAAGGCTGTTGAAACTTGTAAAAAGATTGAATGACCCAAGCGATTGGCGAGAAACCAATGCTATTTTTTTTTCGGGATTCGGCTGTTTGAGCTTAAAATTGATAAGCCCTCCGAATTGTGTTCCGTATTGGAGCGAAGCGGCACCTCGCACCACTTGTATTTGGCTGAGGGCTTCTGCAGGGGGGGTATAGTAACTTTCGGGATAGCCAAGCACATCGGCACTGATATCGTAGCCGTTTTGCCGCGTATTAAAATTGGCAGTTCGGTTGGGGTCGAGGCCACGCCCCCCCACATTGAGTTGCAAGCCCGCGTCGTTATTTTCGTAAATATTGAGTCCTACTACTTGGGCGTAAATTTGGCGGGCATTGTTTGCCGCTAAGTTCGCGACAGCTTGGTCGAGTAGAACCACTTCCGATTTTTTTCCGGCATAAATTGCCGTACCCTCCACAGGGTTCAGGCGTGTGAGGCTAAATCGTTCTTCGCGTTGCTGGCTTACGGTTACCGCCGTGAGTTCTCGGCTAAATGGCTGCAATGAAATGCTAAGCGTTGTATCGCTTTGAACCGTTAAGCGGATTTCGCGTGATGCATATCCCATTTTAAAAACAATTAGCGCATGTTCTCCTTGAGGGAGTTCGGTGAACTTAAAAGCGCCGTTTCGGTTAGTTTTTACTATGCTACTACCGCGCTTGCTAAACACATCGGCATTGGCGAGGGCTTGGTTGGCTTCCGCATCCACTACAATACCCGATATGGTAAACTGAGCCTTGACTTGTATGCTCAATAGCATGGTAATGAAAAAAACATACCTTGCCATCGAGCAAGATGGCAATGAAAAAAATCGTATAAGCATTATCGTATAGTTAAAGCCCTTTAATTTCATCGGTAAAAGGGAGTATCCAAGTTTTATGTTTAAAAGATTCTTTTTCTGCGGCTAAGTTTACGGTGGGGTCTATAAAAAGGCGGCTACGCCTGCCGTTCAGCGCTACATAGTTTTCCACATAAATCTCGATTTCTTCGTGGCCTTGGCTTTCAAAATATTCTTTTAAATAATGGGCATACTCCAGGATAAAATCGGGCTGTGTAGCCATCTGTTTTTCTTGGAAAGAGGTCAAGAAGTCTTGGTTTTGTACATAGAACTGTTCTCCTGTTTTTCCGCTAACCACTTTAAAATTAGCATACCCTACTTTTTCAATAAGCATTACACGCCATGAGAACCGAAAGCCCTCTTCTGTCCAAAACAATTCCCCCGGATATAGCAGATATCGAAAAGGCAACAACACCTGAAGGAGAAAAAACAAGGAAAGTACCCCTACTTTTATTGGGGTGAACCGATCGTGATAGGTGGCTCGGTACGCTGCCGCCCTGCTAGGAAATGGAAGGTATTGGAACGCTTTACGCAACACGCCAATGATACGCTCGTGCCAAGCAGAGCTAAAAAAAATGGTGGCGCTCACAATCATAATGTAAGGGAACATCCCGATGGGGAAAAGTACGCGGGTGAGTATATGGAAAATGACCACCAAGCCAAAAGCAGCCCAGCGAGTTTTTCGGTGCAGTAGTAAAAAAGGAATGGTGAGGTCGTACAGAGCACCTGCCCAACTGAATGCATAAATAAGCCATTCTTGGTGAAGCCAATCGCCTAAGAGCGGGAGGTCGTACCGCGATGGAAGCCATATTTTTAAGGGCATTGCCCTCAAGAGCCAGTCGGAATTTAGTTTGGCGAGCCCAGCATAGAAATACACAATCCCTAAAAGGAGTTTGAGCGAATCAATTGTCCATTTCGGGACTATTGCCGAGGCTAGAGTAGTCTTTCGAAGGGCATCGAGCGAAAAATAAGCATGTGCGGGAAGCCAAAGCATCACAAAACTCAGAATGCTGATGAAATAGTAGTGGTTAAGGTAGGTAGTTTTATCCATCAGTTCGATGTAAGTAAAACTGAGGAAAAAGGTGAGCATCGCAAGTCGATACCGATAGCCGAGCGCTATGGCAAGAGCAGCGATCCCGCAAACTATGAACAACCCATATGTATAGATGCCCAAGGGTTTCACCCATTCAAATCCATAGTACGAAAAGAAAAACGAAGGACGGATGTACAGCTTTTCTATCCAGCCATTTGCCCAAAACCGAATGAGGCTCGCTAGCATCATTACCCCAAAGAAAATGCGAAAGACTGCCAACGGGGCAGCCTTTTGCGTTTTTTTGAGGTATTGTTTTAATATAAATTTTTCTTGCTGAGGGGCAGAAATCGAGGTGCTGAGCATGATATTATATTGCTTTCAGTTACGAATTAGTCGCCATCGGCATCTACATAATCCACTCGAATATTGAGTGCTTGAAACATATCCACTTTGAGCAATACCACATTTTTCTGCAAAGCATCGTAAGTAGCAAGCATGGCGTTGTTGTTGGTTTCTACTTCTTGGAAGAAGTTTTCGCTAAGTTGATTTCCCACAGTCATAGCCTCTTGGAACTGCCCCTCAATAGAAGCGCGAAGGGGTTCACCTTCTGTAATCGCATTGACAAAATCGAGATAGGCTGCCAAACTAGGTCCATTTCCATTCGCTGACGTTCCCGAAAAGAAATTAGAAGTGGCTTGTAAGGCCTCCATAAACAAGGTTTTAGAGACATCTTTACGATAGAAAGCCTCTACGCGGTCGCTAAGGGGTTGGTTTGAAAATACTCCTGCCGGAATTCCGATTTTCCCGGCGCGTAGTGCTTTTTCATAGTAGAACATGTAGTCGTTTACCATTTTGTTTACGGAACTGCTTGCTTCAGACCCATTGTTGGCAATGAACGATTCACGGAAGCCGCCTTTCCAATCGTTGAGTACTTCTTGGTTTAATTCTACCAATCGGCTCACTAACGCTTGTAAGTATTGGCGGTGTCCTTCACTTTGTGCAAAAGTTGCTGCTACTTCGGCTTCGGTACTGCCGGTGCCATGCAGCAAGTAATCGATTGCGGGGAACCCTTGTTGGTCGCGGGTAGAAGGCAACATAAAATTATAGCTACCCGACAAGATGTTCTCTTCTATCTTGGTAGCATTTGTAGGGTAGATGTTCGTAAAATCGCGTAAGGTAAGTGCTTCGGCTTTGCCAATTTCAAACATAGAAACGCGTTGCCAGGCAATGTATGCATTAAGCCATGCTTGTTTGAGTTGTTGCAGATGAGCAGTGTTGGTTTCGTTTATAAAAGCGGAAGAAGCTGTTGAGAGGTTTTCCAACGAAGTTTGGTAAGCCTCGTAGCCCAGCACGATGAAGTTATCGGCCCAATGAGTTAACATGGCGGTTCGATCGAAGGTATCGGGCAAGGTAATATTCGATTCTTCATCGTCGGTACAAGCGACTATTCCTAAGAAGAGTAGTAGTAAAAAACCTGTTTTTTTCATAGCGAAAGTATCTATTGAAATAGGCAGCATTGCTGCTCAATCACTTAATTAAACTTAGTCTAAATTAAAATTCAAAAATAAGATTAAGAACCGGCTTGTTCAACGGTGAAGTCAAATTTTGCTGCAATTCTATCGGAGAGGTCGTCGAGGGTTTCGTTGGTTACATCCCACAACCCATTAGGACCATCGCCCATGAGATCAGCTAATAAAGCATCTACCTCAGAACGTGTAAAATACGGCTCGTTGGAGTTCGGGCGGCGAGCAAACCGAAGACTGTAAATAAATCCATATCCTTCAGAGAGGTCGTGGAGTGCTTCGCCGTAAAGGTTAAAGTTCGAGCGGTCGTCGGGCATGGTCGTTTTAGCAATTTGCAAGTAGTAAACGGCACGCACGGCAATAATTTCAGCAAGTTTAGCCCGAATGATTTCAGCTTGTTGGTCGCGCAGGCTGTAGTCTTTAGCTACAATAGCCGCACGCCCTAGTTTAAATGCCTCAAAAATGGCTTGCGCCGTTCCTGCAAAGTCAGGATCACCTTCTTGGCGGGCAATGTATTTGTTTACAAAGCTATCATCGCCACCGATGGTTGCATTGGGGTTGGCAGGGTCTATAGAGGTCCCATATGCATATCCATAGGCTTCGTCCCAGTAGTGTTCCATGGTAGTGTAGGGCTGCCCTTCCGATGTTTCGTCAGCGTCGTTATTCGCGCGGTTATTTCCTTCGTCGAGTTTTGAACTACTCAGGTAATGGTTCGCCATTTGGTCTGCCATCAAAGCACCAATTAACCCTTTGGTAACGGCTTGGTCGTACTCCAAGCCCTGTGCATTTACATAGCGGATGGAACTGCCATCGGCAAGTTGCCCTGGGACACCCGGTGCCGCTAAACTGTTTCGGTTTGGAGCCACTTCGGTGTATTGAGCGCGAATCCAGGTTTCAAAGTCGGCTCTAATTTGGCTGGCTTCGGTAGTATTCGCCGAAAAGAAATCGTATGAAGCAGCCACTTTTCCTTTGATGTTTTTTCCTTCGGCATTCAGATCGGCATTGCTGAACGGGTTAGCATCTCCTCCTGAAGCCGTTTCGTTGCGGAACATCTCAAGCATTTGCTCATCGGTAGCCGAAAAATCGAGCATGGCATCAATCAATTCTTCTGCCATTAAAATGCGGGCAGTTTGACCCGTGAAAGAAACGGTACTTTGCCCATTGCGCTCAAAACTGTAGGTGGCTGGTGCTTGTACACTTGGGTTTACAGTATTGTCTTCGTCGTTATCGCAAGAAAACAACAGACCGGTCAGAATAAAAAGTGGAAAGTATAAGCGTTTCATATAAAATTATATTTATTTAGATTAGTTTTAAATAGTAAGCGAAGTTACACCATCCTTATAAGTCAGCAAATTTTATTTAGATTAAATCTTGATTAATCCTTCGCAAGTCTTCTTCTTATTTCATTTCCAGACTGTTATACCCTGAGTACACTCTAACGATGATAGCACTGAAAGAAACGTTACAGCAGATTGTCCCCCTCACTGTTGCAGAATGGGAACAAACACGAGCATTTTTTTATGAAGAAAAGATTCGAAAAGGGGCATACGTATTATGAAGACTCCATTGTAATTTACGGAGGGTGGATGACCGGTTTTATTACCCGTTTTGCCAAGAAGTTCTACAAGCACCGCCAAAAACGCTGGCAAGTGGTTGCCCAAGAGGGGTTGCACTTTGGCGAATGAGCCTGCACAAGCTAGGGTAAAAAAAAGAGGCTTCCCGGAAGAAAGCCTCTTTGCGTAGCTTATGATTCGTAAAATTACAAATACGCCGAGACTTCCTGCTTGAAGCTTTCGGTGAACTCGTCAATGGAAATGCTTCCTAAATCGCCTTCGCCTTTTTTGCGAACCGATACAGTATTTTCATCTTGCTCTTTTTCGCCTACAATGAGCATGTAAGGCACTTTTTGCACTTCTGCGTCGCGGATTTTACGTCCAATTTTTTCATCGCGTTCGTCTACGAACCCTCGCATACCCACATCTTGCAGTTGCATGGAAACGCGGTGTGCATATTCGTGGTATTTTTCCGAGATAGGCAAAATAGCAAATTGTTCAGGCGATAGCCATAGTGGGAAGTTTCCTGCGCAGTGCTCAATCAGAATAGCAACAAAACGCTCTAAAGAACCGAAGGGTGCACGGTGGATCATCACCGGACGGTGTTTTTGGTTATCGGCGCCTACGTAGGTAAGTTCAAAACGCTGCGGGAGTTGGTAGTCTACTTGGATTGTACCTAGTTGCCAGCTTCTGCCGAGGGCATCGCGCACCATAAAGTCGAGTTTTGGTCCGTAGAAAGCTGCTTCACCGGTTTCTACTACGGTTTCCAATCCTTTTTCTTGGGCAGCTTCCTGAATTTCGCGTTCGGCGCGTTCCCATTGCTCATCTTCTCCAATGTATTTCTGTTTGTTGGCAGGGTCGCGCAACGATACCTGCGCCGTATAATTTTCGAACCCTAATCCTTTGAATACATATAGCACCAAATCGATTACTTTTTTGAATTCTTCCTTCACTTGGTCGGGGCGGCAGAAGATGTGGGCATCGTCTTGGGTAAAACCTCGTACACGGGTTAGGCCATGTAACTCACCATGTTGTTCGTAGCGGTACACCGTTCCGAATTCGGCAAAGCGTACCGGCAACTCTCGATACGAACGAGGGCGTGCCTTGTACATTTCGCAATGGTGAGGGCAATTCATGGGTTTTAGCAAAAATTCTTCGTTTTCGTTAGGCGTTTTAATGGGTTGGAACGAATCTTCTCCATATTTTTCGTAGTGCCCCGAGGTAATGTAAAGTTCTTTCCCACCAATGTGCGGCGAAACAACTGGCTGATAGCCAGCTCTTACCTGTGCTTTGCGCAAGAATGCCTCAAGACGCTCGCGCAGAATAGTGCCTTTGGGCAACCACAGCGGCAGCCCCATACCCACTTTTTCTGAGAACGCGAACAGTTCGAGTTCTTTGCCAATTTTTCGGTGGTCGCGTTTTTTGGCTTCTTCTAACAGCTCCAAGTACTCTTTCAGATCTTTAGCTTTTGGGAAGGTAACCCCATAAATGCGGGTCATCATTTTATTTTTCTCGTCGCCGCGCCAATATGCTCCGGCAACGTTCATCAATTTAATCGCCTTGATAAAACCCGTATGCGGAATATGCGGACCTCGGCACAAATCGGTAAAACTGCCTTGCTTATAAAAAGTGATTTCGCCATCTTCCAAGCCCTCAATCAATTCGAGTTTGTAGGGGTCGCCCTTAGCCTCGAAGTAGGCAACCGCTTCGGCTTTTCCGATTTCCTCGCGCACATAACTGTTTTTTTGTTTGGCAAGTTCTTGCATTTTAGCCTCAATTTTCGGGAGTTCGTCAGAAGAAAACTCGTGATCGCCGAAATCTATATCGTAGTAAAAACCGGTTTCGATAGGTGGGCCAATCCCTAACTTAATACCGGGGTACAAGGCTTCGAGAGCTTCTGCCATTAAGTGTGCCGAAGAGTGCCAAAAGGTCGATTTTCCGTCCGTATCGTTCCATGTGAGTAATACGAGGTCAGCATCGCTGTGGATAGGGCGAGTAGCGTCCCATACTTCCCCGTTTACTTTAGCAGCTAACACATTGCGCGCTAGACCTTCGCTAATACTTTGGGCGATTTCTAGCCCGGTAACCCCGGCTTCATACTCTCTCACCGAACCATCGGGCAAGGTAATCTTAATCATGGTATTTGAATTGAAAAAGTGAAACATACCCCTTGCCTTACGAATGGAAGGGGAAAAACTTGAGGCGGCAAAGTTGGTTATTTTTCAGCGAGATTGAAAGGTTCTCCCATTGAAATTACGATGGGGTAATGGCAGTGCAATTCGGGTTTTGTAGGCAGGATGCAGCATTGCCTTCGTATGAAATCTTTTGTAAGCGAAAATGTATTGAGTTCGGTATAGAATTGCACAAATAATCTTTTCAGACGTTGGGTTGTAGATAATTTGAGAAGATACAGAGATGGGCGTCAAGAAATCGATTATGTAAATGCACACCTAAAAGATTCTGTAAACTTTCCATTTGCGAAGCCTTCAGTAGCAACGTAATATTGTGGTTACAGAAGTAACCCCCACCCGAATATGAGTTGGCGCACGGCGTATTTTATCGCTAAAAGACTAAAAAGCAAACAAGGTACTGCCTTTGCCGCTACCATTAGCCGCATTGCCGTGGGGAGTATTGCATTGGGGCTGGGTACGGTGTTGCTTTCATCCATGATTTTTGGAGGGTTTCGCAGTGCTATCCAAGAAAAAATCTTTGCCCTTGCAGGGCACATTCAAGTGAGTAAGTTCGATTTGCGCGAAAGTTTCACTGAGCTACCTATTTCTACTCAATCGATATTGTACCGAAGTGCAACTTCCGTAGAAAATGTTGAGCATATACAGCAGTATTCACGCAAGGCAGGTTTGCTGAAAACCGAAGAAGAGGTGATGGGTATTGTACTGAAAGGAGTCGATGCCGATTTCGATCAGCGCCGTTTCCAGGAGCACCTTTTGGAGGGTCAAATCCCAGACTTTGGGAACGATTCTACTAAGCTATCGGTGTTGGCAAGTCGGCATATTGCCAATAAACTTCGTTTGTCTTTAGGCGATGGAGTACTCATTTATTTTGTGCAAGATCCGCCACGCGCTCGCAAAATTAGTATCGCCGGTATTTACGAAACCGGTATCGAAGATTTTGATCAACAGATTGTGATTGGGAGTAATCAACTTGTAAAACAGTTAAATAGTTGGCCGGATACCCTCACGGGTGGCTTTGAAATTTTTCTGAGCGATTTTGGGCAAATCGACGAAACTTTCAATCAAGTGTACGATGTGATGGACTATGACCTGCAAATCGAAAAAGTTACCGACCGTTACATTCACTTGTTTGATTGGTTTTTGATGGTGAACCAAAATGTTACCATTTTTCTCATTATTGTGTTATTTGTTGCCTGCTTTAACATTATCTCGATAGTCTTAATTTTAATCATGGAGCGCATTCAGATGATAGGGACATTGAAAGCATTAGGAGCCGAAGATAAACTCATTCGCCGCGTTTTCTTTTTCAGCGGTTTGCGCATGACTGCCTGGGGGTTACTTATTGGCAATGCACTTGCTTTTGGGTTTGCCTTTTTGCAGTCAACATATCGCCTCGTTCCGCTCGATGCCTCCAATTATTATATCGATTTTGTGCCCATTCAATTTGATTTTCTGTATGCACTATTCGCAAACCTATTGGTAGGCGGGCTGGTGAGTTTGGTGCTATTTTTTCCAACGCTGTTTATTCGGAAAGTACAACCGATTGAAGCGATTAAGTTTCAGTAAGTTCTGACGAATTGTTGTATGTACACTTGTGGACAACCTGCCACGTAACCGAACAGTTCAAAATGCCAAATGTATCGTTTATGTTACTGATAGATAAACATTTATTAACATCGGCATTTTAGTTGATAACTGTTATAAATAGTTGATGCATCTGATTACAATTTTTATGCATACGCATAAAAAGCTCTCTGGGTTATTGATGCCACTCGCTGCCAATGAATCGAATATATCATGTTAATAAAAGCCATTAACCTCGGGAAAGTATACAATACCTTTGGTATAGAAACTATCGCTCTACAAAACATCAATTTGCAAGTAGAAGAAGGAGATTTTGTTGGGATTATGGGCCCTTCGGGATGTGGAAAGTCTTCTTTGCTTAATTTAGTAGGGTTGTTAGATATGCCTACCTCGGGTCAGTTGCTTTTTATGGGAGAAGATGTAAGCCGTTCTTCCTCGAAACGTCGAGCACAATTGCGGCGCGAGCAAATAGGTTTTGTATTTCAGAATTTTAACCTGATTGACGAACTCACCCTTTTTGAAAATATTGAACTCCCTTTAATTTACCAGCGTGTTTCAGCCGCGAAACGCGCCAAAATGGTAGAAAAAGTGATGGAACGCCTGCAGATAGCGCATAAACGCAATTATTTCCCACAGCAAATTTCCGGAGGGCAACAGCAGCGAGTTGCTGTAGCCCGAGCAGTGGTTACAAAACCTCGGCTCATTCTCGCCGATGAGCCTACCGGGAATCTCGATTCAATCCGTGGGCAGGAGGTGATGGAAATGCTAGTGCAACTCAATGAAGCCGGTACAACCGTCATTATCGTAACGCATTCTTCTACAGCAGCCGATTACAGCAACCGCATTATCAATCTGTTCGATGGGCAAATAGTCAGCGAGAACATCACACAAATCCCTCGAAATTAGCTTTGTAAGCCTTGCTTCACGCCGTTCCCATCATGCTAAAAAACTACTTTACCATAGCGCTGCGAAATTTGTATAAGTACTGGGTGTATTCCCTCATTAATATTGCAGGGCTAGCCGTGGGAATCTCGTTTTTCACCCTACTGTTTCTCATCATTCAGTACGAAATAAGCTATGATACGATTCATAGCAAGTCTGATCGTATCTACAGGTTGGTGGAAAAAATAGAACAAAACGGAGTAGGAGAGGAGTCAGCAAGTCTTCCCTTTGGCTTTGGCCCCAAAGCCGTAGAATCTTTCCCCGATCAGGTGGAAAACATGGTGCGTATATTCAATTTTCAGCTGTTTTCCCATTCGGTTTCTTACCAAGATGAGCGCGATAACGAAGGTCGTTTCTACTTTGCGGACTCTACTTTTTTCCAAATATTTGATTTCCCTTTATTGAAAGGCAATCCAAAAACAGCCTTGCTAGCTCCGAACTCAGTAGTAATTTCTGAGGCAATGGCAAAAAAATATTTTGGCGAAGAAGACCCTATCGGTAAAGTTATTTTCTATGAAGATAACATCCCACTTACGGTAACCGGTGTGCTTACTAAACGCGATTATGCCTCTCATTTTGAGTTCGATTTTCTAGCCTCCCTTTCCTCGGTAAGAGCGTTTGTGAATCCTTTGCACTATAACTCTTGGGTGTGGAATCCGTGTTGGACATATCTTTTACTCAAAGAAGATGCAAATCAGGCTGTGCTAGAACAACAGTTTGCCCAAATTGTAGAGCGGCATTTTCCAAGTGCTTTGGCACGATATGTAGAGATTTACCTACAGCCTCTACGTAGCATTCACCTCAAATCTAACCTAGACTATGAAATTTCTTCAAATGGCGATGTAACCTATATCTACATCTTCGCGGTGATAGCAATTCTAATTTTAGTAATTACCGTGATTAACTTCACCAATCTTTCCACGGCGCGTTATTCAATGCGTGCCAAAGAAATAGGTATACGCAAAGCCATTGGTGCCGATAAAAGTGAGCTAATACAGCAGTTTTTTGTGGAATCTATCTTTATAAGTACAATCGGGATTATTTGTGCTTTTGTATTGGTGGAAGTCTTGCTACCGCATGTGGCACTCCTTACCGATCGCGATTTAACCTATAATAAAATTGATAAAGGCGTTTTGGTTGCCTCAGTATTTGGGTCTGGGCTGGTAGTTGGATTTCTTTCTAGCCTGTACCCCTCGTATTACCTCTCTCGCTTTTTACCCGCCGAGGTACTCAATGGCGCGCCTATGTCGGGTTTACGCAACAAGCGTTTCCGCAGTATTTTAGTTGTGCTTCAGTTCTGTATTACGATTTATTTACTGATTAGTACACTGATCAATTTTCAGCAAGTGGGGTATATGCGTGGCGCCGAGATTGGCTTTGAAAAAGAGCAAATTGTGATGGTGCCAATGCCCAATACCAGTGCCCGTACTCGATACGATTCGCTGAAAGCAATGCTGCTGCAACACGATGCCGTGAAAGCAGTAACACATACCGAAGAGATTTTAGGAGCAGGGCATCAAACTCACAATTTTATGCCTGAATGGGAAAATCCTTCCAAGAGCGAAATGATTTTTCTGCCATCTCTGATAGTAGGATACGACTTTATAGAAACATTTGATATTCAGTTGCTTGTAGGTAGATCGTTCCATCCGGATAGTACCGATGAAACTAGAGCAGTTATTGTAAATCAAGAGCTGGTTCGGTTTATGGAATGGGGAAGCCCTGAAGAAGCTTTAGGTAAAACCCTGCGCACAAGTTACGGCGACGAAAAAGTAGTAGGCGTAGTCGAAAATTTCAATTTTGAATCGTTGCATGAAGAAGTTACGCCTTTTGTGCTCGATTTACCGAATACCGAAGGAATTCGGTTTTCGTTTGCCAAATACATTGCAATTCGTGTGGAAGATAACAGCGAGCAAGTAGCTTTGGCACATATCGAAAAGGTGTGGGATATGTACGTGCCTAATCGAACTTTTGAGTATTTCGTGTTGAGCAATAAATTGAATAATCTTTACATGCGTGAGCTTAAATTGGGGCTTATCTCTGGCGATTTTTCTTTGGTAGCTATTTTTATTGCCTGTTTAGGGTTGTTTGGACTTTCTTCGTTTGTCGTAGAGCAAAAGCGGAAGGAAATTGCCATTCGCAAAGCAATTGGCACTACCAATGTATCGATTATTGCATTGCTATCAAGTGAGTTTTTATCGTTAGTAGGCGTATCATTGCTAATAGCGTGGCCATTTTCATATTTTATGATGAACTATTGGTTGAGCCGCTTCCCATTTCACATTGAAATTTCCATGGCTCCATTCATTACTAGCGGGATTGTTGTACTAGCCATTACGCTGCTCACAGTGAGCTACCACACTATTCGCGCTGCTTTGAAAAACCCTGTTCAAGATTTAAATCGAGATTAAAAAAAGATACCCCAACTGAGGTATCTTTCATTATTAGAAAAAGGAAATAATCGACGGAACTTAATTTTCTGCATTATCGGTAATTTCTTTAATCTGTGCTTTTACCTCCTTATATTCCTTGACCTCTTTACCCATTGTATTTTCTATCAGGATCAGCACTTGCTGGTACTTTTTTAAGGCTTCATCGGTTTTCCCTGAAAGTTTAAGGAAATCGGCTTGTCGTTTGGCATTGAGGGCATTTGGCTCGCTTCTTTGTCCATAAAAGTTTGCGAAGATTTTACCTTGTTCTACTAATAATGGACCAGCTTCTTTAAACTTCTCCTGTTTGATGTACAGTTCGGCCAAAGTTCCTAAAGAGTATCCATAAGCAGGCTTTGTTTTGCCGGGTGTTTTTTCGCGAATATCTTTTGCTTCAACAATCAGTTTTTCGGCTTCTTCGAGGCGCTCTTGGCGAATATACAAATAAGCAAGGCTATCCAATGCTTCGGAATAGTCGGGGTGTTCAGTACCTAGGTTCTCTTTTCTAATGGCAATGGCATCTTTAAATAATTTTTCTCCCTCCTCTGTTTTGCCCATTCCTACGTACAGACGGCCTAATGCATCCAATGCTTTAGCATAACTAGCCGTTTTCCCTTCGCCGAGTTCTTTTTCAATTTCAATAGCAGCGTTAATATGAGCCTCAGCTTTATCGTTTAGCCCTGCACTGGCTTCTTCTTCACCCAATTCGATTAAAGTGCTGGCATACTCTGTACTTTTTTCGCCGGTAGCTTCTTTTTGAACTTCTAATTTTTGTTTGATTAAGCGTTGGGCAGCTTCCGCCTGTTCCATATTTCGGTACAATTTGAGTACTTTATTAGCTTCTTCCAGAACTTTTTCGTGTACAACTTTTTCCATACTTGCCATTTCAGCAATGTAGCTATCAAAGTATTTTACCGTATTTTCAGCATCTTCTGTTTTCTGGTAGGTTTCCGCAATTTTTTTGTAGAGGTGTAAATAGCTCGGGATCGGTGCGTTATGTTTTTTAGCGCCCTCTAAACTTTCCTTGTATAATTCGATGGCACGGTCATTCTTATGCCCATACATATGTAAGTCGCCATACTCTTCTACGATGTTGCGGTATTCTGCTGAGTTGAGTGTCAGAATATCTTTCCCGATAGTGTATGCTTCTTTGTAATAGGTGCTGGCTTGTTCGGGGCGTTTAGCGCGTAGGTAAATCGAAGCTAAGTAAGCCGCTGTCATAACATACCCTTTTGTTTTGGTTTTTTCCATCTTTTGGCGTGCTTCCAACGATTTGGTGTAATATTCAGCAGCACTTTTAGGCTGGCGGTATCCTTCGTACGAACGACCAAGCATGGTGAGTGCTTCTGCATACTCATCGGTTTCGGTTAGCTTTTCGGCTTCGAGCGATCGGCACACTTCTTTGTAAAACTGGCTGCTATTTTCGAAGTTTTTATCTTCATAATAGGCTTTGGCAAGTAGATTCGCTGTATTGCGATAGTTCTCGTGGTTTTCTCCAAACTGCGAATTGGCTTCGTAAATCGCTTTTTGAAGAACACGAGCCGCTTGTCGGTATTCTTTTTTCTCGAGCAAGTCTTTACCTTGCCCATACAATGTTTGCCATCCTTGCGAAAACGCGCACAAAGGCGCAAACCATGCGATGAAGTATATGATAAACTTTTTCAATGTTTTAAATAGTTTAATCTGTAAAATCAGTTCTAAGCTATACGAATACTAAAATAGTACCTTTAAAATATTATGAAGGTTTCACTGTTGAAAACGAAGCAGAGAGGATAATATTTTGAAAATAAATAGGGATAGCACGATTTCGATTGTATTCTATTTTTCCCAAAATAAAACTATGAATAAAAGCCACGGCTTACCCCTCGTTTTTTTCTTTGTAAATGTATTTGAAATGTGAGTTTTCCAGATTTTGATAACCTTCTTCAGTAGAGAGCAAAGGAGGTTCTCTCTCCGGATTAACCTCATCTTCTTTTCGCTTGGCATTTCGGAAATAAAAGGCAAAGTTACCTCCGGCTACTACACCAATCAGATGCGATTCCCAAGACACGCCGGCTTGCTGTGGGAACACGCCATAGAGCATACTACCATAAAAAAGTGCTACCAACATAGAAATAGCTAAGGTTCGTGCATCTTTTCGAAAGATTCCACTAAAAAAAAGAAAACTCGCAAAACCATAAATCACTCCACTTGCACCAATATGGTAGGCGTTAGGGCGAGCTAACAACCATACGCCCACTCCGGTAAATATGTATAAAATCAGGATTACTCTAAATGCAATGCGAGGGTAGAAGTATAGGATGCTTGCGCATAGAATTAGAAAAGTGGGTGAGTTTGAGGTAAGGTGCTGCAAATTGCCATGTAAAAAAGGAGAGAAAAGGATACCGGGTAGCCCTTTGAGTGTATTGGGGTATATCCCTAATTGGTATAGGTCGATACCAAGTTGAATCTCAGTAAGTTTAATTAGCCAAAAAAGACTAACTATTAAGATGGGAAACTGTAAACTTTTGGCGAGCGTCATCCGAGTGAGGATTAATGGTTATGATGGTTCGTATGGTGTTTCATTTCTAGGAAACAACCAATCGCTTTGGTTCTTTTTATGCGAATAGGCTCATTGGCAAAGTGCTGTTCGATGGCATCGAGTACGTAGTGCTCGGTAATCACTCGCCGATATTTCCCCAAAGCATAGTACCAATTGTTGAACATCCCCTGATACACTATTTCGCCGTGTTGATTGATGAGATAGAACTCAGGGGTGATGGAAGCCCCAAGCCGTTGTGTGAGTTGGAATTCGGAGTCGAGCAGCAGGGGAAATGCAAACTGATATTCATCGCCGAATTGTGCTATCTTCTCGCGTTCGTTAAGCGGGAATGGAAAAACACCATAGACAGCAACGCTATCTTTAGCGTATTGTGCATGTAGTTTACGGATGCTATCACCAAATTTTTGACTGATGGGACAATCGGGACCTAAGAAGATAACCAAAGAAAGCAGATGCTGTTTAAGTTGGGCTAAAGGCAGGGCAGGCTTGGTAGAATCTGCTTGAGGGAGGGTGAGTTGCCAATCGTCGGCAGAAAGTTTTGGGGGTAATTGCTGTGCTGTAACACTAACGGTTGTGCAAAGGATAGTGAGTAAGAGTAGTGGAGCTATATAGGTCTTCGCAGGAAAACGTACCATTCAATTATCAATTCAGTTAAAAAATCTCTTTTCATGTAAACTAACGAAATCGACAGAAAATTTCACGTTGTGCTAACATCTCTCCATTTTGAATTAGGGGTTTTGTTGGTGAACTTTCATTCCTCTTTTATTCACAACATGCATAAAAAACAGTATTTGTATTGGAGTTTATTGGTCTGTATTGCCTTGGTATGGGCAACTCCTCAGGCTGTGCAGGCACAACGGAACAAGAAAAAAAACACGACTACTTCTACGCAAGCCCCCTTTACAAGGGCGGAACAACGCATGGAGGGCTACGATGTGCGCCAACAGCTTATCGAAACTTCGTGGGTGAGCCATATCCCTTTTCGTTCGGTGGGTCCTACGGTGATGAGCGGACGTGTGGTTGATCTAGAGGTACACCCCGAAGATCCTTCTATTTTTTACGTGACATATGCTTCAGGTGGCTTGTGGAAAACGGAAAGTCATGGCACTTCATTTACGCCCTTATTCCAAAACGAAGCAGTGATGACCATTGGCGATATTGCCGTTGATTGGGAAAATGAAACGATTTGGGTAGGGTCGGGCGAAAATAACTCAAGCCGCTCATCGTATGCAGGTGCCGGGGTATATAAAAGCACCGATGCTGGCAAAACTTGGCAACTTTTAGGGTTAGAAGAAACGCATCATATCGGTAGAATTATATTACACCCGGAGAACCCCGAGGTTGCTTGGGTGGCTGCATTAGGGCATCTGTATTCAAAAAATGAAGAAAGAGGGGTTTACAAAACAACCGATGGTGGTAAAACTTGGAAAAAGACGCTTTTTATCGATGATAACACCGGGGTGGTAGATCTAGTACAAGACCCTGAAAACCCTGATGTGTTGTATGCAGCAGCCTGGGAACGCATTCGCTATGCGTGGACTTTAATCGGTAGCGGCAAAGGTTCAGGGATTTACAAAAGTACTGATGGTGGAGAAACTTGGCAGTTATTTACTACCGAAGAAAGTGGTTTCCCTACTTCTGAAGGTGTAGGACGTATTGGATTAGCTGTGGCTCCTTCAAATAACCAAATTGTCTATGCATTTTTAGATAACCAAGACCGCCGTGAAAAAACCGAGGAAGAGTCGTATGCTGTAACTAAAGATAAGCTTATGGAGATGGATAAAGCGGCTTTTTTGGCACTTGCCGACGAAGACATCAACGACTACCTCAACCGAAGAAATTTCCCGCAACACTATAATGCGGTCGATATTAAGAGCGAAGTAGAAGCCGGAAGCCTTGACCACAAAGCCCTTGTGTATTACGTAGAAGATGCCAATAGTTTGCTGTTTGATACTCCGGTAAAAGGTGCAGAGTTTTACCGCTCCGACGACGGCGGTAAAACTTGGAAAAAAACCCACGATAAATATGTAGATGATTTGGTGTATTCGTATGGGTACTACTTTGGGAATATTCGCGTAGATGCCCAAAACCCTGACCATATTTATGCAATGGGAGTTCCTGTGATAAAATCGAAAGATGGTGGAAAAACATGGATAAAGATGAATGACGATAATGCCCACTCTGACCACCATGCTATGTGGATTAACCCGAAAAGGAGCGGCCACATTGTATTGGGCAACGACGGCGGCATTAACATTACTTACGACGACGGTGAAACCTGGTTTAAAGCCAATAGCCTAGCTGTAGGGCAATTTTATACGGTAAATGTCGATATGGAAGAGCCCTACAACATCTATGGCGGGGTGCAAGATAATGGGGGTTGGTATGGGCCTAAAACCTATGAAGCCAACCTACAATGGCATGGTTCAGGAGAGTATCCGTACAAACGCATAATGGGTGGCGATGGCATGCAAGTCGAAATTGATACGCGCGATAACGCCACAGTTTATACAGGCTACCAGTTTGGAAATTACTATCGCATTAATAAACATACGGGTGCACAAAAGTACATCACTCCTAAGCATAATTTAGGCGAGCGCCCTCTTCGGTTCAATTGGCAAACGCCTATCCACCTTTCGCGCCATAATCAAGATGTGCTTTACATGGGGTCGAATAAATTTCACCGTTCGTTAAACCAAGGCGACGATTTTGAAACACTCTCTGAGGATTTAACCCGAGGTGGAAAAAAGGGAAATGTACCTTACGGAACGCTTACCACAATCGGAGAATCGCCTTTAAAGTTCGGGTTGCTTTACGTAGGTTCTGATGACGGACTCATCCATGTTTCGAAAGATGCTGGGTACACATGGGAAAAGATCTATGATAGCCCTGAGCAACATTGGGTAAGCCGTGTGTATGCATCGCATTTTAAAGAAGGGCGTGTATACATGAGCTTAAACGGCTACCGCTGGGATAATTTTGAAGCGATGGTGTATGTATCAGAAGATTACGGCAAAACTTGGAAACAACTAGGTAGCAATTTGCCCCATGAACCGGTAAATGTTGTGAAAGAAGATCCTAAAAATGAAAACATTCTTTATGTAGGAACAGACCACGGAGCCTATGTTTCCCTCGACCGTGGAGCAACCTTCATGGCATTTCAGAAAGGATTACCCGCTGTAGCTGTACACGATTTGGTAGTACATCCGCGCGATGGCGATTTGGTGTTAGGTACGCACGGACGCTCATTTTTTGTGGCAAACGTAGCACATTTGCAAGCGCTTACCCAAGAGATACTTGCAAAAAGCCTTCATGTATTTGACTTACCTACGACCTCTTACAGCCAACGGTGGGGAAGTGCGTGGAGCCAATGGGGTGAGCCGTATACGCCTGAATTTCATATTCCATTGTATCTGAAAGCAAACGGAACGGTTATGGTTTCTGTAAAAAGTAAAGAAGGTTTGCTACTGCATTCTATGGAGCACAAAGACGCGCCTGCTGGCATGCACTATTTACCATACGGACTTACCTTAACAGAATCTGCGAAAGCAGCTTACGAGAAAGAGCTATCCGCACAAAAGTCGCCTTGGAACGATGGTAAACTTGAAAATGCCGACGATGGAGCATTGTACCTTCCACCTGGTGAGTATGTAGTAGAAGTAAAAGCAAATGGCACTTCGGTAACTCAAAGTTTCACGATTAAGCCACCTCGGCAACGCCCTGAACGCAAACCGATGAAGAAAACGCCATAAATGGAAAATGCCCTAAGGAGCAAAAACCTTAGGGCATTGTTTTCAAACAGAGGATGTAACGTTCGTAATCTATAGAAACTATTGTATGTGTTAGTGCGAAGAATCGGAGGTAGACTGAGTAGCATATTGCTTTAAAGTGGCTTCGTGAGGCATTAACCACAAGGCTCTTTGAAGCATTTTTCGGGCACCATTTTCATCGAAGATGCCAATGCGTATTTTGGCTATACCAAACATGGCATCGAAACGGCGCGGTTCCAGAATCAATGCCATTTCATAGTCGCGGAGCGCCTTCGCCAACTCACCTTGCTCAACATACCCCTCTGAAAAGTGAGGCATCACCCAAAGAATGCGCGAGAACAAGCGTAGCGCACGATTATAGTCTTTTTCTAAAGACGCTTCAATTCCCTTTTGTAATGCCAGATTGATTTTATCACATCCGCTATTGCTCCAAATAGTCCAAATACATTCTTGGAGCTGAGCGATTGCCTTAGGATGAGTAGCAAGGGATAGGCTTCTAAATAATTGGTTAAGCTGTCGGTTGGTTGGCGTTAATTGTTGCATGGTAGTTTCCGTTTTAATTTGAATTACACTTTAAAGAACGGAAATCCTTGCCTAGGCTGTTGGTAACTTTCGTTGAGTGCTTTCTATTGTTCGATGAACTAAAAAAATTAAATGGCTAAGTGTAAAATGCTAATCGAGCGGCACTTCCTTGCTATCCTTTAAGGTGGAAAGTACTACCATTGATTGTAAATCATCAATCTCATCGATTTCGCTAATCTTATCGAGGATAATTTTTTGGTATGACTCAATATCCTTTGCCACTACTTTCAGAAGATAGTGGCTCGACCCTGTAATATGATGGCATTCGATTACCTCGTCAAGTGCATTGACCTTACGGATAAACTCATCGTTATTTTTCTTATTATGTTTTGAGAGTTTCACATTAATAAACGTAGTTACCCCTAAGTTAACTGCTCGCAAGTTGAGCTTGGCGTGGTAACTTTCAATAATCCCCAAGTTTTCGAGTTTTTTTACACGCTCCAACGTAGGGGCAGGTGAGAGGTCTATTTCTTTGGAAAGTTGAGTATTAGTAATCTTCGCACGTTTCTGTAATATTTTTAATATCTTCTTATCGGTGGCATCTATTTTTATAGATAGCATTCCTTCTTCGCGCTTGTTGGCTCCTTGAGTCGTAGGATTTTCTTTGGACATCTTTTCAGTATTTTTATTAAACAAGTAAAACGAAATACGTTTTTCCTTTTGTAAGTAGCAAGTATTGCAAAATAATTTTTTGCAAGCTACGATTTCGCTAAATAGCGGTTGAGGTCAGTAAGCGCGATTTTTCCATCGTAATAAGCGCGTCCGAAAATCACTCCGTACACTCCAATGTCTTCAAGGGCTTTAATATCGTCGAGGGTGCCAATACCTCCACTTGCCACTAGTTTAATTTGTGGGAATCGTTGCAAATCCGCTGGTAGGTATTTAACGAAGGCCCTTGTAGTAGGCCGTCGCGCGAAACATCAGAACACTTCACATATTGCACACTACGCTGGTAGTAATACTCTATATGGTCGAA
>CAYMYI010000050.1:24108-27885 GCA_964394585.1 uncultured Roseobacteraceae bacterium | reverse complement strand
CAAACCGTCGGGGGATACTCCTATTATTCCCAAAATAATTAATTATGGGTATAGTTCCTTATTGATAGTAAGGGATAATTCGTTGTTTAACGACTGAATATCGCGCTCATAAATGGCTATACTGTTTTCCTCTTGATGGATGGCGACTAAGTTTTGAGGATTATTCACATAAATAGCATTTGAACATGATTTTTCTTGTAATTGCATAAAACGTATTTATTTGTGGTACTTTAAGATTAGGTTAGATTGACTCAACTCAACAAAGTAGTGATCCTTACAATCATTTTGATTCTTCTCTTGAGGATATTTCTTGTTCTTTCTGTAAAGTAGTGTCGGCTGTATTAGGCACAAAGGTTCCATTATTAATGGCTATTAGTTCACGGAAATCTAAAGCACTTTTATACTCTTTTATTAATTGATTATCGTGATAAACTGCAGCAAACGGCACACCTGATATTTTATAATATGACAATATCTTTAAAGAGTTATCTTTTCCTACAGCAAGAGGAGTAATTTGTGCTAGTTGATAATTTTCATAAAATTCTTCAATCATTTTTAAGCTTGCCCAATCGCCGGAAATCCAAATTGTTTTTATGTTTGCCAAGCTATCCTTCTTAGATACATACATAGTTGCTTCATTTTGACAATGGTCGCAATCTGGGCTGAAATACTTGATGAGAAAAATCCCATCTTTAGGTATACTTTCGCTACTAAAATTAGTACTATCTTGAATTGTTGAAATCGTAAAATCGGGTATCATCAAAGCTGAATCAAGCTTAATCTCTTCGTCAATTGCCTTTGCAGTTGCATTAGAATCAGTGGATGTATTGTTACAACTCAATAAAACAACTGAACTAAATAAAAACATCAATATTGAAATCTTACTTTTTTTAGCACTTTTAGTCTTTTTATTTGATACTGAGGATATAGCTTTTCTCATTTTTAATAGGATTGACAGCAACATAAATTAATGTGATTTTTCTTGTAATTGCATGGAAATAATGTTTTTACATTATCTAAAAAATGTAAGGATATGAAGTTGTAAATGCGACATTGTCGCATTTGTAATTTTAAACAATATCTTCCTAAGATTTATCAAAAAACTGTAAAAACTAGTCTCAGCTACTAAAACTGCTTCACCAAGGTAATCTTTGAAATAAACTGTTGCTCCTGAAAGGGTTCAAACTCATCTTCGATACGAGAATCATTAAAAACCACATACACAAAAGAAAGAGGGTTGTATTCCCAGCTTGCCCGCACGTTCCATCTACCTTGCCCATCAAAACTATTGTATTGGTAAAAGATGGAGAGCTGCAACCGAGGGTTTAAAGCTAGGCGGGAACCAATGGTAACCAAATCGGTAGTCAAATCACGCTCTTCAATTCCGACTCTATTCAAATCATTATGCTCATAACTTAGTGTAAGAGCTATGTGCGGAATAGGCGCTAGTCTTCCAAAGAAATTCGCTGTTCTGCGCGTGCCATTGTAAAAGCCCCCAAAGTCATAACTCCCACTCACAGACCATTTTTTTGATTGGTCTGTATAGTAGCGCAAAAAAAAGCGAGTATAATAATAGTTATTTTCTTCAATTTGAAGTCCTAAAGGAGCGAAGTTAAAGTTGATATTCTGCCATGTTGAAGTGAAAGAAACTTCTAAGAAACTATTGTTTTTAAACCAAGTGTATATAGGAAATATATAAAGGCTCGCTTGTTGAAAATTTGCGGGATTGGTTGCATCGTGATTATAGTTTACAAATACCCCGGGATCCCAGCGCCTTATCCAGTCAAACTTTTTAGGCCGCCAAATGTAGTAGCCTCCTGGGTTGTGGCTGATTAAATTTTTTTGTCTTACAAAACCCATGGAGGGATTGTAGTTAGCATCAATGTACTCGGTAACCAACCCGATATAAAATTTGTTGCTTCGGTTTCCTGCGAATAACCTACCGGCATAACCCGTTTTCCCTGTTCTTTCATCAATAGACGTAGTCAACATATATTGTATATCACCCTGACTGGTGGGGCGTATGCGTCCATCAATAGTGAAGGTTGTATTATGATTTGCCTCTAAATTTAGATCAGAAGTGGACTCATCGAAACGGTGGGTAACCATTACCCCTATGTTGTTTTCCCTTCCATAGTTTCTTAGATAACGGGCAACACCAAAATTGGAAGTTTGAGACTTATCGGTTTCCCTTTGTCGGACATATAAGCCTGCAATTGCTTGCTTATTAGTTCGTTGCGTAAATCTGATGCCTGCATCAATAGGAGCAGGTTCAGCATTAAAATCACCTTGTAAACCAATTCTACGACTAAAAAAGGGGACAATAGAGCGGTTATCCGCACCTGCCCAGATACCGGAGTTTTCTAAAAAAAACTGACGTTGTTCAGGAAAGAAGATATTGAAACGTTCTAAGTTATTTACAGCTCTGTCCACATCGGCTTGTGCGAAATCGGTATTGAATGTTAAGTCGAATACAGACTGTGGGTTAATCGCCCATTTCACATCCCCACCTAGTTTATAATTTTTTTGAATAGTATTATCACCTCCACTTTCAATATTGTCATATTGAAAAAGTGCATAAGGCTCGATACGCACGTTTGCAGAAGGAGGAGGCACTTCAATCCCGACAAGCTTTGCCGCATACGTCATCCTATACATAGATAATGATTGGGGAATAGCAGGAAAAGAAGAAACTTCAAAATCTCTCAAAGCTCTCCTTTGTAAAGTTATACCCCATTCTACAGGTTCATCATCTTTAGGTTTATCGTAACGTAACGATTTAAATGGAATGGCAAACTCAGCATAATATCCTCCCTCTGATTGTTGGGTACGAACCCTCCAGAGTGTGTTCCACCCTGAATCGTTATTATTACCATTAAAGTTTTGGAAATCACTTTGGTTGCCATACGGTGTAGTCTCGAAAACCTGTGCATATTGTTTCAGGTTTTGAGAATCGAAGGCTATACCAAATTGATCATTTTCTCCACCAAAATCCCGCCGAAGATCTTGTATACGAAGTCCTTTTTTACCAATGGAATCTTCACAGAAAGCCCCTACATAAAGAAATTTATCATCAAATAAGATTCTTACTTGCGTTTCGTAGCGCAAATTGCCTCCCTGTCTTGGCTCTCTTCTAAAGAAGTTTGTTATAACCTGTGCTTTTTCCCAATCTTTTTCATCAAGCTTGCCATCTATAGTAATTTTGCCTTCGGCTCTAGTCGCTTGCACTGTTGGCGGTATTTCAGGTGGGGGAAAGTCCAAGGTATCTTGAGCAAATGATATGGTCGCCAAGAAGAGTAATAGTGTCAATAAAAAAAATCGCATAGGATTCATTCGAAGTTTTATATGCTTAAGAAGCCGCATCCTGATTTAATTTGAGAAACAATGCGCCACTTGCCCACAAAATCCCTGGTATTTTGCCTCGTTTGACTTTTAAGTTCAAACGGAGCACGGCAATTTGCTCGTTGAAGGCTTAGCTCATTTCTGCACTCTCATCACATAATCAGCAATTGCTTAATGCAACAATGTCGCAAACATAAGAATAAATTTTTAATGCGACTTAGTTGCATTAAATTCATAACATAGGAGTAATAAGAAGAACAAAATAAGTTGATAGCTTACTCGAACTTTTTTGTGCAAAGCAATGCCGCAATATCAGGGATAGATTTGGTAGAACGTCTGAAATCTAAAATGAACCTGTGTACTATTTACCGTATTTTAAAAAGTTGGATGAAGAAGGTTTACTTCACACTACTCAATACTACATTTATCATGGCG
>CAYMYI010000050.1:0-24098 GCA_964394585.1 uncultured Roseobacteraceae bacterium | reverse complement strand
AATATTTCTCTTTATCGACTTTTGCATCGTTCCAAACTTCCTTGACTAAAACCGCTGTGCGTTTATCAATCAAAGCCTGTATGTCATTTCGATAGGCTTGGTAATCTTGATAATGCGTTTGAGCAATGCTATTGAGTTTGTTTTGGAAAAATGTCATCGGATTGAACCAATAGGTGGCTTGTATCAAGCTGTTTTTTTTCTGACTTTCTTCTTCAATAGGTTGAATACTCTCTTTTTTGAGTTCATTCACCAAAGCAGATGCAGAATTATTCCATGCCCTGTTGATTTTGGTACTGTCTTGATAGACAGGACTCTTCACGATTTCAGGGAACAATTCAAGCAGTTTTTGTTCAAAAAGGCTATCGTTGGCATAAAGGTCTTGCTGTTTATCTCTTACCTCAATAAAATCGGTCATCAAATTGGCAGGTTTGACGATGCTTATGCTTTGATGAACAATGGCAGGAATGACAAAAGCGAACATCAACCAAACACCCACCATTTGCAGCGTATTACCCAAAATACTTTTCCCGTTTTTTAAAATGAAAAAGAAGATGAACGACCAAAAGGCAAGGTACAATAAGGTATAAAGCAGCATTTGCACAAAGGCTTCACCTGCGGTTTTAAACACATTTGTAAGCATTGCTCCATAGACCAATAAACTTATGATGACCAAAGTAGCAAGCAGAAAATAAAACGCCATTCGAGCTAGCAGCCAGCTATTTTTAGAGGTCGTTTGCACTTCAATCAATGGCAGAAAGCCTTGTTCGGCTTCTGTGCTTTTTATGTTGTACAGCAAAATCAATAACAAGAGTGGCAATAGAAAGAGCAGGACAAAAGCAAAATCTAGCGTCCCTGTTTGAAGGCGTTCAGGATTGGCAATTTCTTCTGCCATATCTGCATCATATGGGCTTGCCCAAAAGGTAATTCGTTTATAAAAGCCATATTGTTCTGCCTGCCCAATGCTGTACACCATAGCGGGCGAAGGTGTTTTGAAGTGATAAGTCGGTGTCCACCAAATTGCCCAAAAAGGGGTGCTCATATCTATCCAAGGACGATCTTCATTAATCATTTTTCCCTCTTCATACTGCGTAAGGTATTTGTTCTTTTCTTCTTCAGCCTTAATCTTTATTTTCTCGATTTCGGCAGATTGTTCTTCGTACAGTCTATGCCCATTCTGCAAACCATAAAGCCCGGCAATTACAAAAAGGAATACAGCCACTATTTTGAAAGGATTTTTAATAAAATGCTTCCATTCGTATGAGAATATAATCAGGCTTTTCATAGTACTTGTATTTTTCTAGTTCCCAAAATCATCAAGCCTAATACCAAGATTGTCCACCCGATTAACAGCAATACATCTGTGATATAATGCGGTAGCATCGAAGTCAAAGCGGTAGGTTGATGCTCAAAATCTGGCACGGATTTAAAGAAATCATTATCAGCTTGCCAGCCCCAATCGCCTGTTTTTGAACCACCAAAAGCGTGTTTATCGTTAAGCGTTTTGATGAATACTCTACGGTAGTTTTCTACTTGTACTAAAAACTCCTGATGATGTAAATTATCATTTCCTGAAAAGCCCATACTTGCATTTTGCAAGGAAATAAAAGGGTTCACAATGCCACCCAGTTGATACAACTGTTTTTGTTGTATAAACACGTTTTTCAACTCACCAAAATGCTTATCCCAGACCTTGTTGCCATACTCTTCATCTTCTTGCATCACAATTCCGTCAAAATTAATAGGTAGCTGAGAGAGGCTATCGACGCCATATTCTTTCAAAACTTTGGCTTCCAATTCTTTGGATCGTTCATCGGAAGGGTTATGCCCATCCAGACCCTTGGAGCGGTCTTCTCTCATGGCTGCTTTAAACTCATTTCGGCTGGGTAATTCATGCCATTTCTCAACCGAACTCATCAGAATATTGGGTAGGAAAATCGTCCAAATTATCCATATACCTAACATAGAAGTTAGAGCTATCGTAGAGTTTTGCCAGCGTGCCGAGAAGAAAACCGTTAGACCTGTAACGATGAAATAGTATAAACTGTGAGACAAGAAAAATAGGGCAGTACGACTTAATACATCCCCATTCAAGTCTCCCAGATTAAAGATTGCGTACGTCAAAATAGTCAAAGCTAATAGCCCCACTCCGTACAACCATATGGAAAGCGTTTTACCTAAAATTAGCGAAGAGGGCTTTGCTCCCTGCAATACCAGCAGTTTCAATCTCCCACTTCGTTTTTCAGTACTGATGCTGCTGAATGCTAGGAAAATCAATAAAATTGGGACGATATATTGTAGTAATAAAGAACTTTTAAGCTTTCCGAATTTGCTAACGGTTTGCATTTGGGATGCTTCAGAATGTACCATTTCGTTTTGTACGTGTCCTTCTACCCGCAGTACATTTCCCGTGATGCTATTAACACCCTCATCCAAACTGCTCAATAAATTTGCGGGCTTAAACACATAGGTTCCGTAATGAGCTGCGCTATGTGGGTTCATAGCATCAATACTTTCCCATTGCGTTCTCAGTTCATTTTTGGCTGTCATGTATTGCTTTGTTTGCTTTTGTATTTGATAGTTTCCCAGCGCAATAGACAAAATCAGCACTAGAACAAAGCCTACACTAATGCCTAAAAGCCAAGGCGTTCGGCTGTAATAAAGCCATTCATTTTTGAATATATTCCACATAGCTTTTGGGTTAATTGGTCATGTATTGCAAATACAGTTGCTCTAGTTCATTGGCACTAACTTCTTCGCTGCGGAGTTCCTTAACCAGAGCTCCTTGCTTAAGAATACCAATGCGATGACATACCTCTCGCACTCGAAAAATATCATGCGATGCCATAAGAATAGTTGCTCCCTCTGCTGCCAGTTTCTTGAGCAATTCAGAAAGTTCATTGCTCGCCATAGGATCCAGGCCACTTGCTGGCTCGTCTAGCAGATAGACTTTTGCCTTTTTAGCATAGGCGATGGCAATGCCCACTTTTTGCCGCATGCCTTTTGAATACTCTGAGACCTTTTTGTGGTGGGCTTCAGACTGTAAACCACAAGTTGAAAGAAACTCTTGAAGTTTGGTTTTGGAATATTTTAATCCTGCCAGCCTGCAGAAATAATCCAGGTTTTCAAGTCCTGATAAGTAGGGGTATAGGTTGACATTTTCGGGTATATAACCAACAAGTTTGCGAACTTCCACTGCTTGCTTAAACGTTTCCTTTTCGTCAATCTTCACTGTACCTGAATCGGGTGCTAAAAAGCCTAAAAGCATATTGATGGTGGTAGATTTTCCGGCGCCATTTGCTCCCAAAAGCCCCAATATTTCGCCTTCATTCACTTGCAAATTCAAATTTTGTACTGCAAGTTGTCCTTTGAAGGATTTACTAGCGTTTTGTAATTGTATCATAGAATTAATTTTTTCCTTAATGCAACACTGTCGCAAACATAAGAATAAATTTTTAATGCAACTAAGTTGCGATAAATTTGAAACATGGGAGTAATTAGAAGAACAAAATCGGTTAATAGCTTGCTCGAGCTTTTTGAGCAAAGCAATACAGCAATATCATCGATAGATTTGGTAGAACGTTTGAAGTCGAAAATGAACAAGTCTACTGTTTACCGTATTTTAGAAAGGTTGGATGATGAAGGTATACTGCATACATTCAAAGGAAAGGATGGATTGCAGTGGTATGCAAGATGCAAAGAATGCAACTCTTCTCATCATACAGACTTACATCCGCACTTTCAGTGTCGGGATTGTGGTAAGACGGAATGTCTGGATTTAGAAATTTCTATACCACGTGTGCCCCAACATAAAATTGACTCAGCAGAGCTTTTATTGATAGGTCAATGTAAGGATTGTCTTTCTTAGTATTGGCTAAGTGGCAAATTACTGTGAGCGTATGCTGCACTCGTTTGGTTTGTAACTTCACACTACATAAAAGAAAAAAGCCTGTAATCTCTTAAAAAACTACAGGCTTTTGCATACGCTATGTTCAAGACCTACTCTTCTTCAGAAGGGTCTTCATTAGTCTCTTCATTTTCTTCTTTTTTCTTTTCGCGCTCCATGTTTTCTACTAGGTCGCCATCTTTCAACGTTTTTGAAACCATTAAGAAAGGCCCTTTCACAATGGTTTGCCCTTCTTCCACACCACTTAAGATTTCAATATTTTCAAAATCGCTAATGCCTGTAGTAACCTCTACCATTTTTACTTTTCCATCTTCGTACATAAATACAACTTCTTTTAGGTCGTCTTCCTCCGGAGTAGTAGAGGTAGCGCGTTGTTCACCTTCCTTTTTGTTTTCTTTTTTGCGTGTAGTAACTGCAGCAAGCGGAACGGTTAATATATCCGATTTCTGCTCGGTGATGATATCTACGCTTGCAGTCATGCCCGGGCGGAAAGGAGAAGGATTTTCTGGCGTTGCTAAATGTTTGTACGAATCGTTCAAAATGCGAATTTTCACTTCAAATTCAGTAACCGCATCGGTAGAGGCTGTAGCATTTGCCGAGTTTGCAATCGACGTTACCACACCTTTGAAACGTTCGTTCATGTACGAGTAAGAGTCCACGTCGATGATAGCGGTATCTCCAACGCTCACGCGGATGATGTCGTTTTCGTTTACGTTCACCCGAACTTCCATTTCGTTTAAGTTGGCAATACGCAAAATTTCGGTACCCTGCATTTGCTGTGTACCAAGCACGGTTTCGCCTTTTTCCACGGCTAAGTACGTAATGATGCCTTCCATTGGGGAATAAACGTTGGTAAGCCCTAAGTTTTTACGGGCTTCGTCGAGGGATGCCTCGGCACTTAGCACCGTAAATTTAGCGGCCTCCACGCTTTGTTCAGAGGCTGCCATATCGGCTTTTGCTGTTTCGAAATTGGCTTCTGCCGTTTCAAACTCTTGTGCCGAAATAACCTCTTGCTCGTAGAGTTCTTTGTTTCGTTTATAGTTTAGTTCGGCTTGCATAAATTGGGCTTTCGACTGTGAAAGCCTCGCTTTCGATTGCGCTAAATTTGCCTTTTGGGTGTTGAGTGTCGCCTGTGCTCGTTCTACAATGGCAAGCAAGTTATCTGGGCGTACTTTTAAAAGGGGGGTATCAATGTGTACGGAATCTCCTTCCTCTACATACAACTCTTTAATTTCACCGGATACCTCTGCACTGATGCTCACTTCTTCAACCGGCTGCACTCGACCAGAAGCACTCACTTGTTCTACAATAGTTGCCTTTTCAGCTTCGGCGAGTTGAACGCGTTTGGTGGGTGGTTTTCCGATCCACCCTTGCGAGCGCCCTATTGCTGCTAAAACAATCACTGCCACCAACACACCGGCGAGTATTAAATACAATCTTTTGTTCGATTTCTTTTTTGCTGTTGCCATAAGTAGTTTGCTTTGAATGATAGCTGTAAGTTATTGCAATTTATTTTACAAAACGGACCTAGTTTATACGAAAGCTGTTTTTGTAGCTATGAACGGATACGAGCGAATTGTTTAGGCATGAAAAAATCAAGAAAAACGATAAAAAGCACCAACAGGGCAACTCCCAAAAACAGCCAAGCTACTTCGGTAGAAATTGTAAACTCTTGTAAAGGAGCGGGGAGTTGTTCTACTACTCGATGCCAATATTGCACTTCTTGTGTTACCTCTACATTTGTGAAGGAAGGCACTATAATAAGGCTTAGTAAAGAAAGAAAAAGTACCCATATCGTTCGGTAAAACCCTTTACCTAAAGCATAAGCAGCATTGGAGGTTATCATGGCGACATCGCGCAATTTATACATCGTGCGGTCTGCAAAGTTGATGGCTGGCGTTGCCATCGCATAGTTTTTCATTGCTTCTTCTAAAAGAGGGTCAATGCGCTTTTCAGCTTCGTGTTTCTTCATGGTGTCAAAGGTTATAAAAGTTCGTTAAATTCCGATTTTAGTGCTACAGAAAGTTGCCGATATAACTTCTTTCGTGCTCGGTGAATCTTCACCTTAACATTATTTTGTTTGATTCCTGTGCTTTTAGAGACCTCTTCGATGGAGTGTTCTTGCAAATAGTACAATGTAATTAGGGTTTGTTCTTCTGCCGAAAGCGTTTCAATCGCTTTATGCAGATGATACGCCTGTTCTTTGGCAACAATCCCTTCGAAAGCAGGAATCCACCGATCTACAGGCAAGCGGTACTCTTCCACCTCGCTGAGCGAGTATCCTTTAATACGCTTTTTCCGCAAGCGGCTCAACGCAGCATTGTAAGCAATGCGATACAACCACGTGGAAAACTTGGCGTCTTTGCGAAAACGCGGCAGATTCTGATAAGCCTTTACAAACGCATCTTGTGCCACTTCTTCAGCGTCTTCCGGAGCCTTCAATACACGCAGGCAAATCGTATACACGTAGTCTTGGTAAGTTTCAATCAGCGTGCGAAACGCCGCCTGATTACCTGCCAACACTTCATCGATCATCGCCATTTCCTCGGCTGCCTCCATAAATGTAAGATGCGTTTGGGAAGAATTCCGTTACAAATCGATACTAAAAAATTGCATAAGTATCAGCACAAATGAACAAAATCTGCCAATGAGTTGGAAACTCCCGCCGTTCTGAAGAACTTTTGCAAAGAAAAAATACACGAGTTGTAACCAAACATACCTCGGCCGAGTCATACCGATACGAGGTACAAAAAGTACATCATATATTTACTCAAAAAGATTTGTATACAGCAAAAAACTCCTTATAAATATGGCATTACCTGTTGAAATCATCGTTCCTGTCGCATTTTTTATCACTGTATTCGGAATTGTATACATCGTGAGCACCCTGCGCCACAAAGAGCGCATTGCCATGATTGAAAATGGCATCGATGCTGATATGCTCAAACCTACCAAGAAAAAAAATGGCGCACTCCGGCTAGGCATGCTTTCAGTAGGCGCGGCTATTGGGGTTTTTGTAGGCTATATTTTGGAAGATTTCGCCGGCATGGACGATATTGTCTATTATGCCTCTACACTATTTTTTAGCGGAATTTCTTTGCTTGCCTCTCATTTTATTGAAAAAGGAAAACTCCCTTCCGACGACGAAGAAACCTACTTTTAGCGTAGAGTTTGCCTTGGGAATACACACTATGATTCCTCTCGTAAAAAGGAGGGGGCACTTGCGAAATTTATCAATAACACAGTGCAAAATGGTTAAATGACTAATATCATCTTCCAAAATGATAATAATTAGTCTTTACTGAAATTCTGTTAACTACCTTTCCCCTGATGAATTAATCGGTATTTTTTAACCTATAACTCGTTTCAATTATGCTTGGAGAAAAGATAAAATCGAATTTTGATCAGGCAAATCAACTGTACGACACAGCCCAAGAATCACTTTTTAAACCTCAAGAAGATATTGTCCCATATATGGTGTGCCATAATGCTCACGATGCGGTGCAAAAATACCTCATCAGTTTTCTGTTAAAGCACGATGTGCAGCTAGCCGAAAATACACCGGTAAAAACGTTAATCGAGCAATGTAGATTGATTGATACACGATTTAACGATTTACACCTTGACCTACTCTACAAATGTGCAGACCCTGACGATGTGTGGATGGGCGTTGAAGACTGCGACGATGTAATGGCATTGGCTACAAAAACCAAAGAACTTATTTCGGCATCGCACGAGCAGGTTGCCTAAGAACCTGAATGGTTTCAGTGGTGTAATGCCCTGAAAAACAGTATCATATTAGTATGGAGAAGTGGGGGTAGCGTAGCGAACCTTAGAGCTAAGTTACCCTATTACTCCATTGTGCTCTTTTACAAACACTAGCTTCACTACAAATGGACTTCAAGAAACTGATTAAAACAAACAAACAAGAGAAAGACGCGAAATACCCCGGCATTCGCGTAGCGATGGATGGCAATACAGCGGCAATTATGTGCGAGCGGGAATCGTCTGATGCTGCCGGGGCATATCCCATTACCCCCTCAACCCAAATGGGGGAATATTGGGCAGAGGAAGCCGCGAAAGGTCATCTCAATATCTCGGATAAACCCCTTATCTTTATTGAACCAGAAGGCGAACATGCCGCCGCCGCCGTTACCGCCGGGCTTTCCATGACCGGCCAACGCGCTGCCAATTTTTCTTCGGGGCAGGGGATTGCCTACATGCACGAGTCGTTATACGCTGCTGTGGGTAAGCGCTTGACGTACATTTTAAATATTGGTGCGCGCGCCATGACCAAAGCGACGCTAAATGTACATGCCGGCCACGACGACTACCACGCCATTGACGATACCGGCTTCTTCCAAATCTTTGCTAAAAAAGCGCAGCACGTTGCCGATTTAAACATTATTGCTCACCGAATTGCCGAATTGGCATTAACTCCGGGCGCTATCGCCCAAGATGGTTTTTTGACAACTCATTTGATTGAATCGTTGAGAATCCCGGAAAGAGCGCTGATTAAAGAATATTTGGGCAGGCCCGATGACATCATCGATACGCCTACGCCTGCACAGCGAATCATCTATGGCGATAAACGCCGACGAATCCCCGAGGTATGGGATGTCGATAACCCCACTATGGTAGGGCTGGTGCAAAACCAAGATTCGTACATGCAGAGTGTAGCGGCACAGCGCCCTTTCTTTTTCGATCATATTAAAGAATTAAGCGACCAAGCTTTTGAGGAATTCTACGAACTGACAGGCAGAAAGTACGCCCGCGTAATGACCTACAAAGCCGAAGAAGCCGATTACCTCATCGTGGGGCAGGGAAGCGTAGTGTCTAGTGCCGAAGTAGTAGCCGATTACCTCTACCAAACCCGAGGGTTGAAAGTAGGAGTAGTCGATTTAGTGATGTTCAGACCGTTCCCTTCCGATTTAATTGGGAAGGTACTCAAAGGAAAAAAGGGCGTAGTAGTTTTAGAACGCCTTGACCAACCCCTTGCCGGCGATTTGCCCATAGTACGCGAAATCCGCACAACATTGAATAAATGCATCGAAAATGGGTTCCATCAAGATGCCTTACCCTATCCCGAACTTGCTGTGTACAATAAACCAACCGATCATCCGGCAATCTATTCGGCTTCGTTTGGCATGGGTAGCCGCGATCTACAACCCGAAGGGATTATTGGCGCAGTGGAAAACATGCTCCCCGACGGGCAGAAAAAGAAGTTTTTCTACCTATCGATTGACTTCATACGCGAAAATGCCTTTACACCCAAAGAAAGAGCCTACCAAGAAAGCATCCTCGAAGCCTATCCGAATATCAAAGAACTCTCTGTTCGAGGTTCGGAAAACCCGAACTTAATGCCTAAAAATGCAATTACAGTTCGCTTTCACTCCATTGGCGGGTGGGGTGCTATTACCACCGGCAAAAACCTAGCAATGACCCTGTTCGATTTGCTTGATTACGATATCAAAGCAAACCCAAAATACGGTTCTGAGAAGAAAGGGCAACCCACCACCTATTACCTAGCCGCAGCCCCGGAGCCCATCCGCATAAACTGCGAGTATTTCTTTGTAGATGTGGTACTTTCGCCCGACCCCAATGTGTTTAAACACACCAATGCCCTGGCCGGCTTAAAAGAAGGCGGCGTTTTCATTATCCAAAGTGAAAAAGGAAAACCCGAAGAAGTATGGGCGGATATCCCTCGGCATTACCAGAAGTTAATTGTAGATAACAACATTCGCATCTTTTTTATCGATGGGTTTAAAATTGCCAGAGAAGAAGCCACAGACCCCGAACTTCAGTTGAGAATGCAAGGCATTGCCTTTCAAGGGGCATTTTTTGCCGCTTCTCCTTTAATGGAAAAAACAGGACTATCGGAAGATAAGCTGCTCAAAGCCATTGAAGATCAGTTAGAAAAAAAATTTGGTTCTAAAGGCCGCCGAGTGGTAGAAGATAACCTCCGCGTAGTGAAACGAGGCTTCGATGAAGTGGTGGAAATCACCCATAAAGAAGTGCAAGAGAAATCCAGCTCGGCTACCAATGGGCAGGCAATGCTTCCCATGCCTTCTATGCTGAAAGATACCCCTCAGAGCGAATCGAAACTAAGCGACATCCACCGATTTTGGGAGCAAACCGGCAATTTCTACCAACGAGGCATGGGCAACGATAACCTCACCGACCCGTTCATCGGTTTGAGTGTAATGCCAGCGGCTTCGTCGTTATTCCGCGACATGACCGGCATTCGCTTCAACCACCCTGAGTGGGTGCCCAATAATTGTACAGCTTGTGGCAACTGCTATACCGTGTGCCCCGATACGGCAATTCCGGGGCTGGTCAGCGAACTCTCCGACGTGCTGAACACCGTGCTGAACCGAGTGAAAAAGAATCATGGGAAGTTAAACGGCCTTGCCAAAACCACCCGCAAACTCGAAGGAAGAATTCGTTCGCTTTTCAAGGAGTCGGGCAAAGAATCAACAGTAAACGAACTGATGCACATTGCTATTGAAGAGGCAAAACAAGAAAATGCTGCCGACGAGCATCTTTGCCAAGAGCTAACATGGTTTAGCGAAGAACTAGGCGACTTCCAATTTGCCTTAACAAGACCCTATTTTGATTTACACGAAAAAAACAGACCTAACAGTGGCGGGTTATTCAGTATCACTGTAAATCCAAATACCTGTAAAGGGTGCATGGAGTGTATCAACGTGTGCGATGATGATGCCCTGCGCCCTATGATTCAAACAGAAGGCTCTATTGCCAAACTGCGCCAAGATTGGGACTTGTGGACTGACCTGCCCACTACGCCGAAAAAATATGAACGCATTGATAGTTTAGAAGAAAAGATAGGGCCGTTAGAAACCATCTTGCTTAATAAAGAAGCCTATTTAAATTTCGCTAGTGGCGATGGCGCTTGCCTAGGCTGCTCTGAAAAATCGGTAGTGCATTTATTTACCGCAACGGTAGAAGCACTCATGCAACCCCGTGTTGAAAAGCACGTGGCCAAACTCAACGAGCTAATAAAAAGGATTGAAAAGCGAATTGAAGATAAGCTCATCCGCACGGTGGATGTGAAAGATACCGACATGATTGCGAAAATAATCGCATCGTCTGGTAACAAAGACCTAACCATGGCCGAACTCACCCGTCAGATTGAAACAGAACGAGGTAGCGAGCCTATCGACCCGCGCTGGTTACAAAACATCACCAAGCTTTTGAGCCAGTTAAAAGACCTGCGCTATAAATATGTAACAGGCACTACAGGAAAAGGCAGAACCAACATGGGAATGACCAATTCTACCGGATGCACCTCGGTGTGGGGCAGTACCTATCCATACAACCCGTACCCATTCCCTTGGGCAAACCACCTCTTTCAAGATTCGCCTTCCCTAGCGATGGGTATCTTCGAAGGGCACATGGCAAAGATGGCAGAAGGCTTTAAAATAATTCGCAAAGCAGAATTAGAGCTGAGCGGAAAATACAATGCCGCCGAACACGATAGTTTCTTTACCTACTTCAATTGGCAACAGTTTACCGATGAGGAGTGGCTACTTTGTCCGCCGGTAGTATCGTTAGGAGGCGATGGCGCCATGTACGACATCGGTTTTCAAAACCTCTCTCGTATGATGGCATCGGGCAAGCCGATTAAAGCAATCGTTGTGGATACCCAAGTATATTCAAACACAGGTGGGCAAGCGTGTACTTCCGGGTTCATCGGGCAAGTGTCAGATATGGCACAGTATGGCAAAGTATGGAAAGGTAAACCCGAGCCACGAAAAGAAATTGGCCTGATTGCCATGGCACACCGAAATACCTATGTAATGCAGGGTTCATTGGCAAATACCAGCCATATGATTGAAGGATTTATCGACGGGCTGATGGCAAAACGCCCAGCGCTATTCAACCTGTATACCACCTGCCAACCCGAACATGGCGTAGCCGACGATTTGGGCGCACACCAAGCAAAATTAGCTGTAGAGTCTAGGGCTTATCCGCTGTTCAAATACAACCCTGCGGTTAGTGTAAAACCTGAGGAAGCATTCGACCTTACCGGCAACCCTGCCCTCGATAAAATCTGGCCTACATACCAGTTGAAGTATCTCGAAAATGGGCGCGAAAAAACCATGGAAGTCGAGATGACCTTTGCCGATTTTGCCCTTACAGAAGCTAGATTCCGCAAGCACTTCCGCAAAGCTCCACGCGACACCTGGAACGAGAACATGGTAGTACTTTCCAATTTCTTAGAGATGACCGAAAAAGAAAGGGAAGGGAAATTTCCGTTTATCTGGGCGGTGGATAAAAACCAACACCTTACCAGAGTAATGGTGGCTAAAACCATTGTGGAGTCGTGCGAAGAACGAAGAGACTTCTGGCTGATGCTCAAAGCCATTGCCGGCGTAAAAGAACAGGTAGCCCAAGAAAGCAAAGAAGACATAGAAAATAAGATTCGCGCCGAAGTGGTAGGTAAAATAGCACAAGGGCTCATGCAGCTTGCCGGCGGAGAAGCAGATGCCAGCCCCATTGTAAAACTGGCAACTGATGGAGGTGGAGATAAACAGCCCACCACGAATGGAACCACTAACCAGCACAGCGCCGATAAAAAAAAAGCCCAAAATAATTCGACCATGGCGCCTTGGATAGAAACCGACGAGTGTACCGCTTGCGACGAGTGTATCAAAATCAACGCAAAGATTTTTGCCTACAACAACGATAAAAAAGCGGTGATTCAAGACCCCAACGCAGGGCCATACCAAGATTTAGTAAAGGCGGCTGAAAAGTGTACGGCTGGCGTAATCCATCCGGGGTTACCCCAAGATACCACCGAAAAAGACATCGAAAAGTGGATAAAACGCGCTGAAAAATATAACTAACCAAACGCCATGAGTTTCTCTTTACGTTTTCGAAAGAAATCTTTTTCACATGGCGTGCATCCACCGGAGCACAAGGAAGCTACCAAAGATTTACCTATTCGGCAGTTCCCGTTTGCTCCGCTCATGATGCTGCCTACAGCGCAACATATTGGTGCCCCTTCTGAAGTGGTAGTGCGCGAAGGACAAGAAGTGACGCGCGGACAGCTAATCGCGCAGGCAAACGGATATGTTTCCGTGCCCTTGCACGCGCCCGTATCGGGGCGAATCCGAAAAATTGCCAATATGCCAACCATTACCGGTAAAATGGTACAAGGCATTTACTTAGAGCCGTTCCCTTCGTCTACTCAAGAGGTATTAGAGGGTACGCCCATCAGTTTGGAGGCAAGCCCAGAACAAATTTTGGAGGGCATCCAACAGGCAGGGATTGTAGGGCTGGGTGGGGCAGCATTTCCTACTCATGTAAAGCTCAAAATCCCTGAAGGGAAAACGTGTGAAACGTTAATTTTGAATGGAATTGAATGTGAACCATACCTTACTACCGACCACCGAGTAATGCTCGAACAAGCCGATGATATTTTTATGGGAATTCGGTATTTGCTCAAAGCAACAGGAGCAGCAAGGGTACTGATTGGCATAGAAGCCAACAAGCAAAATGCTGCGGACTATTTGCAAAGCTGTATGCCAAGCGATTTGCCCGTTACGGTACAAGTAGTGCCGGTAAAATACCCACAAGGTGCTGAGAAAATGTTAATCACCGCTCTGTTAGGGAAAGAAGTGCCCTCCGGAGGGCTCCCGATCGATACGGGCGCAGTAGTAATCAATGTGGCTACTACTGCCGAAATCGGTAGGTTGCTACCGCATGGCAGGGGCATTCAGGAGCGGGTAGTTACTATTACCGGCCCCGGAGTGAAAAAGAAAGGCAACTACCTTATCCCTATTGGGACCCCCCTCCGTTTTGCCTTAGAGGAAGTAGGGGTAGAGGAAAACATCAGCGAAGTATACATGGGGGGACCTATGATGGGGGTGGCGGTCTCAAACCTAGATATTCCCATTGTAAAGGGGAGTTCGGGCATTGTAGTGTTCAACAGCGATGACGTACAGAAAGACGAAAAAGTATATCCGTGCATCAAGTGCGGAGCGTGTGTAGAGGCGTGCCCTATCCATTTGAACCCCTCGAAATTAGGCATACTTGCCAAGTTTGAAGAGTACAGCAAAATGGCGGCGGAGTACCATTTGATGGATTGCTTCGAATGTGGATCGTGTGCATACGTTTGCCCTTCGAACATCCCCTTAGTACAGCATTTCAGAGTTGCCAAATCTATGGTACGTAAACGCAACGCCCAGTAGCATGATTAGTAAAACGCTTCATATTAGCACTTCGCCGCATTTAACCAAAGGAACGCGTACCGATGCCATCATGCAAAATGTGGTAGCCGCCTTGCTGCCTGTAAGCATTTTTGCAGTGTTCTCCTTTGGGCTAAACGCCTTACTTGTGCTTGTAACAGCCGTAGTTTCTTGTGTAGTTACCGAGCATCTTCTGTGCAAGTGGGCAAATAAACCAAGCACCATTTCTGATTGGTCGGCAGTAATCACCGGACTACTACTAGGGCTTATCCTTCCGCCTATTTTTCCTTTATGGATGGTGTGTATCGGAGGAGTTATTTCCATTGCTTTAGGCAAGTTTTTGTTTGGAGGCTTGGGCTACAACGTATTTAATCCGGCATTAGTAGGCAGGGCAGTATTGCAAGCCGCATTTCCCGTTGCCATCACCACTTGGTTTCCTGCCTTTGCCGCAGAACGGTTTACGGCTATCAACTCTTCGGTGTTGGCACTGCCGTTTATGGCGCCGGTAGTCGATGGCGCAACGGGCGCCACCCCACTTTCTGCCTTTAAATTCGATCACGTGGCAGCTCATACCTCCGACTTAGCCCTAGGGCTTACCAGCGGATCTATCGGGGAAACCTCCTCAGTACTAATTTTACTAGGCGGGCTGTACCTCATTGCCCGAAACATGATGAACTGGCGTATTCCCGTTGCCATCTTAGGAACGGTATTCGTATTAAGCGCTCTTCTTTATTGGGTCGATTCTAGCGTGTATCCTTCGCCCGTTTTCATGCTATTTTCCGGTGGGCTTATGCTTGGTGCTATGTTTATGGCAACCGATATGGTCGGCTCTCCCATCACGCCGATAGGCGTTGTTGTCTATGGAATTATCATTGGTGCTTTGGTGGTAGTAATCCGTATTTGGGGCGGCCTCCCCGAAGGGGTCATGTATGCCATTTTGTTAGGGAATGCACTTACCCCGCAAATCGATAATCTATTCAAAACCAAAGTATACGGGACTTCCTCTAAGAAATAATTATGTAAAAGATGATGGAAAAAGCCGCACAAAATGTAAAGCAGTCGAATACGGGAAGCACCAAAATGCTAGTGGCTATGGTGGGCATCGGTGTGATGTGTGCCTTGCTGATTGTGCTTGTGTATGAGGGAACTGCCGACAGAATCGAACGGCTAAAAGCAGAGGCATTGCAAGAAGCGATTTTTAAGGTGTTGCCAGGCACGGCAGAAACGCAGCAGTTTCAGTTAACGGCTGAAGGGCAGTTCACCGCAGCGATTGGCGACTCGCCAGCAGCAACTACCGTGTATGCAGGCTACTCGGCACAAGGCGACTTAACAGGAATTGCCATTGCGGCGAGTGGGCAAGGCTATGCCGATATCATCCGCATTTTGTATGGGTACAACCCCACAACCCAAACCATTGTAGGGCTTTACGTACTCGAAACCAAAGAAACGCCCGGGCTTGGCGATAAGATTGAAAAAGAACCTCATTTCCTAGCCAATTTTGAAGCGTTAGATGTAGCCCTCACCGCCGATAAAACAGCCGTTGAACATCAGGTAGTAACCGTTAAGCAAGGCGAAAAGCAAAATCCTTGGGAGGTAGATGGCATTACAGGCGCTACGATTTCCTCTCGCGCCATAGGAGATATCCTGGGGAAAAGTACCGCAGCGCTTCTTCCTATCATTTATCAACAAAAAGAAATATTTGAACAACGAAACTAAACCATAACCGATGAGTAGTGCAGTTCAAACCGATATTGAACGTAACCCCAAAGAACCACAAAGCACCAATGAGTTTATAAAAGGCTTGTGGAAAGATAACCCCGTTTTTGTGCAAGTGCTGGGAATGTGCCCGGTGTTGGCAGTTACCAATACCGCTTTAAACGCCTTGGCAATGGGGTTGGCAACGGCTTTTGTATTGCTAATGTCGAACGTTTTGGTGTCTTCGCTCCGCCATTTTATTCCCAAGCAAGTGCGCATTGCTTCTTATATTTTAATCATTGCCACGTTTGTAACCATTACCGATTACGCCATCCAGGCCATTAGCGTATCGTTGCATAAAAGTTTGGGTGCTTTCATTTCATTAATTGTAGTGAACTGCCTCATATTGAGTAGAGCCGAAGCGTTTGCCTCCAAAAATGGTATTAGCAAGTCGGTACTCGATGCCCTCGGCATGGGGCTAGGGTTTGTATTGGCACTTTGCTGCTTGGGCATTGTCAGAGAGTTGTTAGGCAATGGCAGCATCTTCGGGGTATCACTGTTTCCCGAAGGATTCCAACCCTGGATTGTGATGATTCTACCTGCAGGCGGCTTTTTTACACTTGCCGGCTGGTTACTCGTATTTAATATCATGAAAGAACGAAAAAAAGCTGCAGCATGAACGAATCGCTCGGATATATCTTCCTCAATGCCTGCTTGGTCAACAATTTTGTACTGGCATATTTCTTAGGGATTTGCCCCTTTTTAGGCACGTCTGGAAAGATGGAAACCGCTAGTAAAATGGGTATGGCAGTCATGTTTGTGATGCTGGTAAGCTCCATCTGTGCCTTTGGCATTCATGCGTTGTTGGTGGCAATCGACGCCCCATTTTTGCAACTGATTAGCTACATCGTAGTGATTGCCTCCACGGTGCAATTGGTCGAAATGTTTATCAAAAAGCTCAGCCCAAGTCTGTTTAGAGCCTTAGGGATATTTCTGCCCTTAATAACAACGAACTGCGCCATTTTGGGGCTAGCCCTTTTCCAAACCAACAAAGGGTACGACTTTCTGCAGAGTGTAGTGTATGCCCTTGGAGCTGGCGCTGGTTTCACCTTGGCACTCATCCTGATTGCCGGCTTACGCGAGCAGCTAGAATTTGCCGAAGTTCCTCAAGTGGTAAAAGGTACTGTAATCACCTTAGTGATTGCCGGCATCCTTTCGCTCACATTTATGGGGTTTTCAGGGCTTGGAAGCTAATGTATTACGAATGAATTGACACGAACTAAACCACGATTAAACATGAGCAAGTATTTTGTATCCGTCGGGATTGTCGTAGGGTTGGTGCTCATTTGGGTGCTCGTGCAACACCTCTGGCGAAAATCTTTTACCGATTACATTTCCGATGAAGATGCCCTCGCCGACCGAAGCAAGTGCGGGAACTGTCATTGCAGTACGGCATGCTCTTTACAAAACAAACAGACTTTATCTCATTGAATTTATAAAACAACAAGACAATGGCATACTTAGCAGATTACAACACCGAAAAGCAGTATCAGGCGACTGTAATACGTACAAAGCGTTTGACCCCGGAAGGCTCGGAGGAAATTCGCGAAATGACGCTCGAAGTAGCGCAGCCTTCTTTTGAATGTGATGTAGACCAAAGCTTTGGCGTGTTGGTAAAATCCGATGGAGAGTTTGGCAATACGTACCATCATCGGTTGTACAGCATAGCCGATTTGCCTGCCAAAGAGAATGGGAAAACGCAAATTACGCTGTTGGTAAAGCGCTGTGCCTTTATCGATGCGTTCAACGGAGAGTTGTACCAAGGCATTGGCTCTAACTACCTTTGCGACCGAGCCGAAGGCGACCAAATCACAATTACCGGGCCGTTTGCTCTTCCTTTTAAAGTACCGAAAGATAAAACCGCAAACCTGATTTTAATTGGGATGGGAACCGGCATTGCACCTTTTAGAGCTTTTGTGAAGCACATCTACAAAAATGTGCAAGATTGGCAGGGTACTATCAAACTGTTTTACGGGGCAAAAAGCGGGTTAGAGCTGCTTTATTTAAACGATAAAGATGGCGATTTAACCCATTATTACGACCAAGAAACCTTTGAGGCGTTTCACGCTTTGAGCCCTCGCCCTCATTGGGATGCCCCCATAGAATTAGGAGCATCGCTTGAAGCGCAGAAAGAAATGTTGAAAGGGCTACTAAACCAAACCAATACCTACATCTACATTGCTGGGTACAAAAAAGTAAAAGAAAATCTTGATAAAGCCTTTGCCAGCATTTTAGGCTCGGCAGAGCATTGGGAAACCCGCAAAGCAGAGCTCGTAGCTGGTAAGAAATGGGCAGAGGTGATTTATTAACCAAAGCCAATGAATAATCACTCTTTTTTCACTCAAAAAACGAACCCTACACCATGACTATCCTGACAGCAATAGTAGCGCTTGGCGGACTCACACTACTGCTTGCCATCATGCTCATAGTGGCAAACCAAAAACTCTTTGTGTATGAAGATCCGCGTATTGATGCCGTAGAAGAGATGCTCCCTCATGCAAATTGCGGGGCGTGTGGATACCCTGGTTGCCGCCCATTTGCCGAAGCGGTTGTTTCAGGGGAGGCTTTACCCGGCAAATGTACCGTGAGTAGCGAACCCGACAGAGAAAAAATAGCCAACTATCTTGGCGTAGCCCTAGGGGCGGAAGAAAAAAAGGTAGCGCGATTGGCTTGTGGTGGTGGTAAAAATGTAGCGGTAAACCGTGCACAATACCAAGGAATGCCCTCTTGTAATGCGGCAGCATTGGTTTCCGGAGGTGGGAAAGGCTGCTTTTGGGGATGCTTAGGTTTTGGCGATTGCGAGCGTTCTTGCGACTTCGATGCCATTACTATGGACGATTACGGCTTGCCGGTTATCGATGCGGAAAAGTGCACGGGCTGCGGCGATTGCATCGAAACCTGCCCCAAAGACTTGCTCTCGCTCGAACCTATCAGCCACCAACTTTGGGTGATGTGTAAAAGCCAAGAAGAAGGCGATGCCGTGCTTGCCGATTGCGAAGTAGGCTGCACCGCTTGCGGCAAATGCGCAATGGATGGCAACGGCCTGATCACCATGGAAAACAACCTGCCCGTTATCGACTATACCAAGTTTCATCAAACGAAAGACCCTATCGAACGTTGCCCCACAGGGGCTATCGTTTGGTTAGCCGACTCCGGGGAAGTGGTAAAAGGGAGAGAGGCAAAACCCATCATTCGGAAAGAGGAGCGGCGTAGCATACACACGTAGAGGGCTGCCTCTGTGCCAATACGCCGGCAAAACCCGCTTCACTCATTTCTACATTTTCATGTATCTTTCCCTTAACAATTAAAATTGAACAGACATGAAGTGTAGAATTACCTTTCTTTTTCTTCTATCAGCTTTTGTAGTGAAAGCGCAGCAACTTGATGTATCGTACCTTCAAAACTTAAATATTAGGAATGTAGGGCCTGCCAATATGAGCGGCCGAATTACGGCAATCGATGTGGTAGAAAGCAACCCCAACACGCTGTATGTAGGGGCGGCTTCTGGCGGTGTCTGGAAATCGGAAAACGGAGGGAGCGCATGGTTCCCTATTTTCGATAGCCAACCTACACAAAATATAGGCGCACTTGCCATTCAACAAAGCAACCCTAGTGTGGTATGGGTAGGCACTGGCGAGGGCAACCCACGTAATTCGATGAATTTAGGTAGAGGGATTTATAAAAGTATGGATGGTGGAACGACTTGGAAATCGCTTGGCTTGGAAGCTACCAAAACGATTCATCGGATTATTACGCACCCAACCAACCCCGATGTGGTGTATGTAGGCGCTATGGGCGACCCGTTCACGCCGAATGAACACCGAGGTTTGTACAAAACCACCGACGGAGGGCGTACCTGGGAAAAAATCTTGTTTACCAATAACCAATCTGGTATTGCCGATTTAGTGATGGATCCCCAAAACCCCAATAAGTTGATTGCTGTCCTGTACGAACATCGCAGAACGCCCTATTCCTTTACTTCGGGAGGCAGTGGCTCGGGGCTGTTTATCACTTACGATGCCGGAAACTCTTGGAAACAGCTAAGCGAAGCCGATGGGATTCCTGCTGGCGAATTGGGTAGAATTGGCGTGGCGATTGCCCCTTCAGACCCTAATCGGGTATATGCCAAGATAGAAGCAGAAAAAAATGCCTTGTACCGAAGCGATGACGGCGGCACTACATGGTATATGGTGAACGATAACCCGCGTTTTACCAACAATCGCCCGTTTTATTTTCAAGAGTTGGCAGTAGATTCTAAAGACCCAAACCGGCTCTATAACATTTATCAGCCACTTTCAGTAAGTTACGATGGCGGGAAAACGTTTGATCCTGTCCCGATGATTCCTGCCGATGAAACCAAAGGGATTCATGCCGATTTTCATGCGTTTTGGGTAAACCCCCACGACCCCAAGCACTTTATCATTGGAGGCGATGGCGGCATTGGCATCACACACGACCACGGCAAAAGCTGGTATTTCCCCGAAACTATTCCCGTAGCGCAGTTCTATCAAATCAATGTGGATAACGACCGCCCCTACAACGTCTATGGCGGTATGCAAGATAACGGAAACTGGTCGGGGTCGGGCTACACTTGGAAACGCGGCGGCATCCGTACCTTGTATTGGCAGTATCTGGTAGGCGGTGATGGCTTCTATATTGCACCCGACAAAGAAAATTCAAGATTTGGCTACGGTACTTCTCAGAATGGTAATTTATACCGATACGACAGGCTAACAGGGTATTACAGCAGCATAAAGCCACATAGCCCTAGCTTAGATACCACCTTGCGGTTCAATTGGAACGCCGCTTTTGCCAAAGATCCGTTCGACGAAAACGGCGTGTATTACGGCTCCCAGTTTGTGCATAAGTCTACCGATAAAGGCGCTACTTGGGAAATCATTTCCCCCGATTTATCTACCAATAACCCTGAACACCAAAAAGGCGATTACGGTGGTCTTACCCTCGATATTTCTGGGGCTGAAAACTACAACAGCATCCTTGCCATTGCCCCAAGCCCTTTGGAAAAAGGGATTATATGGGCAGGAACCGACGACGGGCAACTTCATCTCACAAAAAACGGAGGGGCTACTTGGGAAAACCTAACCCCGAATCTAAAAGAAATGCCCAAAGAGGCGTGGATTGCACGCATTTTTGCTTCAACATATGAACGAGGCACAGCATGGGTAGTGGTGAACAATTATCGCAAAGGCGATTACAGCCCCTATCTTTTCAAAACAGACGATTTTGGGAAAACTTGGAAACGATTAGCCGAGGCAACACAGGTGGATGGTTATGCGCTCTCGTTTGTGCAAGACCCCCAAGAGCCCAATCTAGTATTTTTAGGAACGGAAAACGGCTTGTGGATTAGCACCGACGAGGGCAACACATGGGTACAGTTTAAAAACGGATACCCTTCCGTATCGACAATGGATTTGAAAATTCAAGAAACAGAATCGGCATTGATTATAGGCACATTCGGGCGCGCCATATGGATTTTAGACGATTTGCGCACCCTGCGCGAAGTAGCGGGTAAACGATTAAAAGACGATTTGACTGCCTTGCCCATGAACGATGCTGTACAGGTAAAAGGGCTTTTTATAGCCCCGCCAGGAAATATCTGGACTGGCTTTCATACCACCTTCGAAGGCGAGAATCGAGTGTTTCAGAAAGTAGAAGTCCCGTATTACCTGCGTAACCTCACTGATGTTTCTAGGGAAATCATCGGAACTGTTTTTAATGAAAATAACGAGAAGGTTAACACCATAACCGCCCGCCCCTCTGCTCAAGGGCTCAATTATCTCATTTGGAAACTAGACGAACAAGCCGCCAATTTGCCCGGCGCATGGATGCACGACGAGTCGCGTGGGATTCCTGTATTGCCAGTTAAGTACAAAATTGTGTTGAGGTACGGCAGTGCCACAGATTCGACCTATGTTACCGTACTTCCCGACCCACGCTTTGACATCGCCCCGGAGGTTGATGCGCAGTTGTACCAATACCAAAAGGCAGTAAATGAACAGGTAAAAACCTTAGCAGCCTCGCTCAATAGGGTAGATGAAAAAATGAAAGCGTTGGAAAAATTGCATGAGCAACTCGCTGAAGTACATGCCGAACCTTCACTCATTCAGCAGGTAAGACAGCTAAAAGAGGCTTTGCGCACCTTAAGAGCCAAAGGGCAAACCCCACGCCCTACACGGCAAGTGGGGGCTTGGCAAACTTCTGAAGTTACTCCATACTCAAAAGTGAACGATGTGCAACGCATTGCCATGGCACGCACTCGGCATATTTCTGAGCAGGAACTCGCCTTACTTGATGAAGCAAAAGAAATGGTAAGGATTTACAGCCAAGAGGTGAACCAGTTTTTTGATAGCGAATGGCAAACGTTTGTACAGCAACTCGAAAAAGCGGACATAAACTGGTTGCACATGTTGAAGTAGGCATTTGGGGAGGACTGACGAGTTACTTCAACGCAGGCGTGCCGCTAAACCAAAGAGGTTTCTATCATTATGATGGTAACGAAAATATAATTATTATCAAAATGTTACATACTATGAAACATTGTATATTTATTTTAAAACCGTTACCGTTTTTTATCAAGTCGGATAACCGCTAGGCTAAAATCAGTCTACATGGCATCGGTGATAAGCAGAGGGGCGCGCGCAGTCTTTTTTCTTTGGAAATAAGATGCTGGGTGGTGCTGTTGGTTGGCTTAGCGCTCACTAGACCCATCGTGGAACTGCGCATCACAGATGCTAAAAAACACTCTCACCTCGCTTTGCAAATGAGAGGGAGGGGATTAGGAAAAAGCCAACTAAGGCGAAGGTTACGCTCTAGGGAGGATATAATGGTTCGATGTTGGGAGAGCTGAATATGAGTAGAGCTACTTTCGTTTAGACATGTTAACATCAGATGGTTGCACCAGGTGTTTTTTTTTTTGATTTGTTTTAGTTTTAAATTATTGACAACTATTTATTTTAAACTATGAAGAATTTAATTTCTGTTTTTATTATTCTTTCTATTTCTTGTGTTTTTGGTGAGAATAAAAACGAAAAGAGAGAAGGCGAAGGTACTAATGAAGTAAATAACAACCTTGAAAAGATTGCAAACGCGAATGAGGTGTTATTATTACAGATCAATGAAGGAGTGAATAGTATAAATTACTATAATACATTTACTCTTAAATCTTTTTCAGAATTAGAGGATAATTACGGTCTTTTTTGCAAGGCTAGAGATGAAGAGGGTAACGTTATAGCAAGTTGTTTTATATGTAATTGTGGAGAATTAGCCAAAAAAACAATTACAGAGCCTGCTTTAGAAGCATTGAAAGACGCAAAAAAGAAAAACTAGCATATTTTGATGCCTAATAAGGATTTAAAAAATCTTTCAAAGTAATGTTGTAAAAGTATACCTTGGTTCATTTATACCAAATGAATTTTTATCTATCCAAGTACTTTCAATTATATATTACTTTAACTATAAAACTCCAATTTATCACTATGAACCTATCTTTTTATATAATCGTAATTACTTATTCAGTGTTTTTTTTTCTCAAGCATTCAGAAATGCTGTAAAAAAAGAAGGTGTGATAGTCTATAATTATCGTACGTATGGAGATAAAACTTATGAAAGCTATCTGTATTTTAAAGATGGAAAATACCATTATAAACGCCATCAAGAGGCTGAGGTAATAGAAGGGGAAGAAACAACTACCTTCTATTACCATAAACAGTATTGGGATGCTTACTATTCGATAAATGAAGACTCAATTTTAGAAGTTTTTGAGGGGGATTATCCTGCTGTTATTTATGCTAAATCGCATAAAAGAGAGATTGAATGGGAAATTACTCCTGAAACCAGAAAAATTTCTGGCTTTATGGCACAAAAAGCAATTGCTAAACCTCATAAAAAAGATTATAATAATGGGTATTTTGATGTAAAATATGGCAATCTTGTTGCTTGGTTCGTAGCAGAAATTCCAATACCGTTAGGACCTGAAGGATATAATGGCTTACCCGGACTAATTGTAAAGTTAGAATATGAAGGAGGAAATATTGCTCAAAAACCTATTTCGCTAAACAGAATCAGTTATGAAAGAATAGCAGATTGGGACATTCCTCCTACTTACAACAAAGTAAGAGTAACAAAGCAACAATTGTATAATCGAGGGGAAATCCCAATAGCGTAGTTAATACTTGGACACAAAAGTGATTAGAAAACTAGAATTT